>JARCRQ010000075.1 GCA_029850585.1 Sideroxydans sp. | reverse complement strand
GCCTTACGTTCATCAAAGCGATAAACCAGACCCAGCGAATACAAATTGATGTCGCCTTTGCGACCGACCGCATCATCGATACGGTAACGCTCTGCTTCCACACGCATCGCAACGGCATGACTGAAGTCATATTGCAATCCCAAACCGGCTTTGTAGTTGAGCGCATTCTTGCTGGGGTTAGGTGTGGTCGGTGTGGCTACTGCACCCGTGCTGGTGAAAGTATCCTTAGCTTGCGCGTAGTTCATACCTACACGACCAAAAGCGGCAAACTTCTCGCTCATCGGCAACAGACCAACCAAATCAAGATTCACGCCTTGCACCTTAATTGTGCCGTTCAAGCTGCCCGCTGGCGCGGTTCTAGCCGCATAACCAAACTGCCCTAAATTGAAATATCCCGCCTCAGCAGCAAAGTTTTTGTTGAACTGATAACCGCCCAACAGCTTGAAGGCGGCATTACGTTCGTCATTGACGATAGAGATTGGTGTGCGTCCCGTTGCGAGTAGCTGGGCACTGATGCGTGCATCGTCAATTTTGGCGCGCGATTGGCCGACGTTGCCGCCGATATACCAAAATGCATCATCCGTAGTAGCAGATGCGCTGCTTATCACTGCGATACTTACTAGACCCATTAGCCCTGCGGTTTTAGAAATTCGTTTCATGTTGTTCTCCAAATTGATTAAGGACGGCTGTTAGCTGCCACCCATATAAATCTACTGACGTACACGAGGCTTTGCTATTACGGCAAGAGCCGCCTGTACTAACTGATGTACTGATGCGTTTGACCAACTTCTGTCAGTCAAATCAAATGCAAAGCGGTGCATTGACATTGCCAGGTACGGAAATCACGTTCGAGTCCAGCACGAACGCGCCCGCTGTGAACGCCCCAGCCAGCAATCTGCCACATGAGGTCGCGCCGGTATTCATGGTGATGCTGGCACCCGCCAAGATATTTCCCTGGAACACTGAGTTCGTTCCTAGCGTCGCCGAACTAGCCGCCTGCCACCACACGTTGGAAGCCTTGGCCCCGTTGATCAGCAAGATGCGTGCGGAGGTCGCCGTACCCGTGCTGCTGGAAGACTGGAAGACGAAGATGGCATTCGGATTACCCTGACCATCCAGCGTAAGATCACCAGTGATCATGATGGAGGTGAGCGATTGATAGACGCCCGGCGTGAACAGATTCGTTCCCGGTACATAAGGACTACCCACTAGACCGCCCAAGGTCGTACCAGCAGGGATATTCGTCGCGCCACCCAAAGAGCCTGCCGCAGGAGGACCTGCTGGAGGCGTGATGCTGAGAAAGGCTGCTTTAAGATCAGCCTTAATCGCGCGGGCCGTCATACCGCCATCGGGATACAGAGGACTGATGACTTTGCCGGTAATGGTGGGAGCGAAGCCGCCGCACAGACCAAAACCGCCGATGGCATCCACGTTCACGTTGTTACATTGTGCAAGTGGCTCTAACACCACATCGCCATTGATATGCGAAATCGGCACAGTGCCGGTATTGGTTACCCCGGCAGTTGCCGCGATGCCCATAGGCGCAGCCAAGCCCAGCATATTCGCCGCGCCCGCCGCGGGGCCACCTGCACCCGGTTTAGCGCCGCCGCCCCCGCCACCCAAGATGGGATCGTTGCCGCCACAGCCTGCCGCCAGAGCCGCAAACAACACAGCCATGCTCCAAGTCAATTGACGCATAGGGCTGTTTGCCGTTGTTGTCATCACGCGATTAATTCTGTTCATTTGCTTCTCCTCATTTAATCCCGAACTACGCTGATAAAATCCATCAAGCTGTTGCGGGCACTACTATTGGCTTGCGAAGGTCGTTGTTACTAATACGTTTGGCAACCTAGTGAGCCTCAACTTCATCCACGCCATTGCAACTTTTTCATCGAACGGCAGTAAAGCTCTTTGTCACACGTATAGTCTTTATCCTCTCTTTGTTCGCGCTGTTCCGTGCGCTAGCGCACATTTGGCATAAATATTTCTGAATACCGCTTCAAGTCCAGATGCTGTAGCACTTAACGGGCGATGGCTTATTGCAATACCACGCTTATCCATACTCTGTGTATCCGCTTAAATAAAAAGAGACCGTGCTAAGACGACCTCTCCCTTGCGACTAGCTAAAACCCTAACTGCCTTACGGAGCTTTGGTAAGCGTGGTGGCAATCAGCGTCACGCGATCCGTGATGGCATACAGACTACCGGTGATGTTCGCTCCGGAATTTACATTCACTTGCGTTGCAGCGAACACCTGTCCCTTGAAGCTTGTACCTGCACCGATAGTAGTGATCCCCGCAGTACGCCAGTACACGTTCTTGGCCAACGCGCCATTCACCAGCACGATGTTGCCGCCAGGTGCACCCGTACCCAGCGTGCCACCGATGGAGAAGATGAACACCGCATTCGCATTACCCTGTCCATCCAACGTCAACGTACCCGTGCTGATCAGAACGTTTGCTGCAGTCTTGTACACACCAGGAGTAAGCGTCAAACCACCCAACTGGGTAGGGCACACTTGCGTGACCGCAGACGGATTGGGATCAAAACCGAGGAAGGTGTCCGCGATACCTAGATCCGTATTAGCCTGAGTCAGCATCGCAGCCGTGGAGGTCCATGGTGAACCAACCACTGGTGTAGAAAAATGCAGGGGAAAAGGGAACGGTGCGGGATTGGCATCATTGGCTGCGTATGTCGTGCCACTCACCAACTCGGTCACAGTACCGGTTGCACCGACTGGGGTGAATCCCGTCATCAAGGTCCGTGCTGCGGGTGAGATGCCCAAATCACCATTACTAATCGCAGTGACCCCAGTGGTGGTGATCGCGGCAGGTGCCAAGATCACGAAGCGGCCTGCTTCACCCAACGTTGGCGGGGTGGGATTGCTGGCCGCTGCAAGTACGTTAACGGTGACAACATAAGTTACGGCGCTGCCATTGGCAGCCGTCACGGTATAAGTCACTGGACTGGCAAAGTTATTGGCTGTAGTGCCACTGGATTGCAGCGCTGTGCCTACTTTGACGCTGGCACCCGTGGTCGTATAAGTCGCGACCAATGCCGTCACGTTCGTGCCAAACGGCAAGGTCAGCGTGATGGTTTTCACGCTGGGAGCCTGATCGATTATCACCGGCGCACCGGTGTGTCCGACAAACGCATAATTGGTGATGGCGTTGCCAGTAGCGGCGGGAGCGGCGGGGTTGTTGCCACCACCGCAGCCAGCCAAACCTGCGACCAGTAGCACTGCCGTGAACCACGTCAGTGGTTTGCTAATACGATTAAATATGTTCATTTGCTTCTCCTTGTTTATCTGTGATTCGACATCGCAGTGATCGAGCATCGCTTTTACTAAAGCGGGGTTCGACTGGATATCCGTTTGCTCTGCTCGGTTGCCTAACCCGACCACGCCGCACGTGGACATCCTTCACGCGTATCGCATTTATTCACGCATCACCGCACCTTCCGTGCGGCAACGCACAGAGCGCTAACGGCACACAGCAGATGATGATTCCAGGTGCAGTGCGCTATGCACCGACAGATCAATACAGCATCAGGGAGTCGCCATGAAACAGCATTACATCAACACAATCTTGACTCAACATGGCTATCTATAAACCCAGCCGCCCATGCAGGCCAACTACGTGCATCGGCATCTACCTAGCTTGAAACAACTTAATGAGGAGAAGCACATGAATAAGATAAGTAAAGTTGCCTTGCATTTAACGATGCTGAGCGTCTTGCTCGCGAGTGCAGGCTGTGTCGCAGTGGGTGCTGGGGTAGGAGCAGTAGCCGGATCGGGCAGTAGCGTCGGCGTCGTGGGTGGGGCAGTCATTGGTGGAGTGGTCGGCTACGGCCTGAGTAAGTAGTACGAATAAGCACGGCTGTGTTCAGCCGATATAGACGTGCATGGCTATGCACGCCAACAAAATCTGAAAGGAAATAAACATGCTTTATACCATCGCTGTTGTCATGCTCATCCTATGGCTGCTGGGACTTATCACGGCCTATACCATGGGGGGATTTATCCATATCTTACTGGTGATTGCGCTAGTGGTCGTGTTGCTCAGAGTCATCCAAGGATGACCGCGTGACCATAGTGCGGCCCAGCCATACAGCACGTGTTGCGCAAGAATTTTAACCACAAGGAATATCATCATGACCACTAAACCAACTCATCAACAGCATGCCGACCCCAAGGACAAACTCATGGAAGATCTGCACTTGGTGATGGCCGACGCGGAAGCGCTGCTACGCGCCACCGTTCATCAAGCAGGGGCCGAGGCGGCGAACGCGCGCGAGCGCATCCAAGCGCGATTAGAAACTGTTAAAGCGCGCTTAGGGGATGCCGAGTCCGCAGTCAGCGAGCGCGCGCAACAAGCTGCCCAGGATACCGATCAGTATGTGCATGACCACCCGTGGAAGGCGATCGGCATCTCGGCTTGCGTGGGAGCTATCGTCGGCTTGCTGATCGCACGCCGCTGAATATGTCGCACTCGCCAGGATTGATGGACTCACTCAAGCGCATGACAAGCACGCTGCTCGACATCGTGCAGACGCGCTTAGAACTACTCGCCTGTGAGATCGAAGAAGAGCGCTTGCGCGTCGGGCAGATGCTGCTGCTCGGCAGCATCGTTCTATTCTGCTTGGGCTTAAGCATACTGTTGTGCACGGTATTGATCGTGGTGCTGTGTTGGGATAATCACCGTGAATTGGTGTTGGCCGGTCTAGCTGCGACTTTCTTTATCACGGCTCTCATCCTGATGTATAAATTGCGCTGTCTCGCACGCGCCCGACCCAGACTATTTGCCAACAGCTTAGCTGAATTGGCGCAAGACATAGCGCATCTGGATGCTCGGCCATGACACGACGCTTAACCGATCTGGCGCAGCGCCGACACTTGCTGCTGGAAAAAATTGCTGCGCAACGTAGCGCACTGACGCAACTCAGCGAACAGTTCGAGCGCCCGTTGGCTTGGGCCGATAGCGGCCTGCGCACAGCGCGTTATCTGCATGCGCACCCTGCCGTACTGGCGGGTGGGCTGGCGGCAATACTGTCGCTGCGCCGCAGCGGTTTACTCGGTCTAGCCCGTCATGGCCTGAGTTTATTAACTCGCCACCCTTACATCTTGGGCTGGGCTTGGCAATTGCTCTTAACCTCGATTCTTAGTAGCTCACGCCAGCACGAGCAGTTAGTTGCAGGCTAACCACATCATTTGGCTACCCGCCGTTGCCCTCTTTCCACAACGGCATCTCTAAACTCACATATCGCCAGATCGAATCTCATGCACGGATTTTTTCATCACTCGCGCCCGTTGAGATTTTTCCAAGGAAATTTTCCGCATAAAAAAAGCCGTCTCGCGACGGCTTTTTTCACAACAACTTACACTTCAGTTAAGGCTGGGTGACCGTGGTTTGATTGAGTGTCACCGCAGTCTGTGCCAACAAGCGACCGTTCTCTGTCGAACCTGCGCCCATCACGATATCGGTCTGCGACAAGACCACGCCCTGCATCGTTGCGGTCGCACCAACGGTCACGGTCGCAGCCGAAACCCAGAACACATTCTGCGGTAGTGCACCACCGGTCAAGATAACCTTAGTTGCCGCAGCTTGCGTATAGCCACCCGCCATCTGGAAGACCCAGACATCGGTAGCCGTACCGTTGAGGGTGAGGTTAGTCGCAGCGGCGATGCCTACTGCCGGGGTGCATTTATAAACACCCGCAGCCAGTGTCAAGCCACCAAAAGCACCCGCACCTGGACAAGCGGTAATCAGTCCACCACCAGCAGGAGCAAGCCCTACTGCTGCGGTATAAGCCGTGCCCATATCCCCGACCGCAGTGGTCAGATTGACCGAGGTTGTGCCACCCACATTATCGGCAGCGAACAAACGACCCGACACCTGCGCAGAACCGAACGAAGTATCGGTAGGCTCAGTGATCAACGACCAACCGGTCAAGAAAGTTCGCGCAGCAGGACTCACCGCCACGTTGCCGGTCACCACCGAATTAGGCACGGTCGAGACGTTAGTCTTGGCCAGAATCGCATAGTTGCCAGCCGCACCCAGATTCACACAGCTCGCGCCGCTACACACCGCGCCGGTTGCCCCTAAGCCAGTATTAACCGTTGTACCGCCACCACCACTACTGCTACTGCTACCACCGCATGCCGCCAATATCGCGCTCAACAATACGGTGCTTGACCACAAGAGTGACTTGCAAATATTTTTCGATGTGTTCATGTTAATTCTCCTGAAATAATGAATCCCGTTAGAGATTCTGATAGGCAGCTGCATGATGCTGCGCAGTGACTAATCTTGGTGACGTCACCAAGGCAAACGTAGTGTCGGCATAAACTAAAATGCACTCTGTTCGCTGTCGCACATAACTACAGGATTATTTTTGTTAGTTTAGTCAGACATAAATAATGTTTACTACGCTTGGTTTATTGATTCAGTTGTTCCGACTTAATCAACAGTTCGCCGCCTTAGCGCGCATAACGTGCTATAAGATTTTCTAGGCTTAAACAAGCCTCCCTTAGCCACTCAATAAGCAGACCCAAAGAGCATGTTCGCCAAGCCGCCCGTGCCTCACTCTCATCAACAAAACCATCTGCTAGCAGCTCTGCCTGCGGATAGTTTGGCGCGTCTTGCCGTAAATTTAGAGCTCATCAACCTGCCGCTAGGCGCAGCGCTGTGTGAATCGGGCGGTCAGTTGCAGTATGTGTATTTCCCTACCACGGCTATCGTGTCACTGCATTACGTCATGGAAGATGGCGCATCGGCGGAGATTGCAGGGGTGGGTAATGAGGGTGTACTCGGTATCTCACTATTCATGGGCGGTAACACCACACCCAGCCAAGCCACGGTGCAGACTGGCGGCCACGGTTACCGGCTTAAAACCAAGCAAATGATGGAAGAGTTCGATCTGGCTGGGCCGATGATGCGGCTGATGCTGCGCTACACCCAAGCGTTGATGACACAAATGTCGCAGACTGCCGTGTGCAACCGCCATCATTCAGTGGAGCAACAGTTGTGCCGCTGGCTGCTGCTGACGCTGGATCGCTTACCCAGCAACGAGTTAACCATGACCCAAGAGTTGATCGCCAGCATGTTGGGCGTGCGCCGCGAAGGCATCACCGAGATCGCCGGCAATCTGCAACGTGAAGGACTCATCAGTTATCGGCGCGGACACATCACCGTGCTGGATAGAGCGGGATTGGAGTCACACGCTTGCGAGTGCTACCAGGTAGTGAAAAAAGAGTTCTATCGTTTACTGCAAGATGCTAAGACCTCACCAGGCTTTGCTTAATGAAGGCCGCCGCTATGAAAATGACGCACAAAATGATGGCCTGGTTTAGCAGCGCAGTGCTACTGGTGATGCTGGGCGTGGCGGTGTCATTTTGGACTTTTAGACAAATTGAAGAAGCGGCGGCAGTACGTCAACACACTTACGCGGTGCTGAGCGGTGCGCAAACCTTGCTGTCTCAACTGCGCGATGCCGAAACCAGCCAGCGCGGCTATTTATTAACAGGTGATGCGGATTTTTTACAGCCATATCTACGGGTACGCGACCACATTGCGCCCAATCTGCAAGACTTGCAGCGCATCACGCTAATTCAGCCTGCGCAACAACACTTAGCGCGGCTCATCCCTTTAGTGCATGCCAAATTAGCCGAAATGTCAGAAGTCATCAGCTTACGCAATACGCAGCACCCCACCGATGCGGTTGCTAGGGTGCGTAGTGGCGTGGGTAAAGACTTGATGGACCAAATACGCACCGAAATGGATAGTTTTATCAGCATTGAAGAGCTGGTGTTGACGCAGCGCGAGGAAGAATTCCGCATGAATATGCGCCAACTCTTTGCACTGATTGTTGCCGCCAGTTTATTTGCCTTGCTATTTGCGCTGGGCTTCGCCTACCTGCTGTATCGCGATACCCAGCAACGCTTAAAGAATTTAGTTCATCTCCAAACGCGTCATCTGCTCGAAGCACAAGAACAAATTAGCCAACAACTACACGACACCAATTTCACCTTGCAAGTCAGCGAAAATAAACTCGCGGTCACGCTCGCTTCCATCGGCGATGCTGTTATCGCCACCGACTTGTTTGGGTGTGTGACGCTCTTAAACCCCGTGGCAGAAAAGCTGACGGGCTGGTCGCAAGAGCAGGCAATAGGTAAACCAGTGGCTGAAATTTTCCTCATTATCAACAAAGAAACCCGCTTAGCGGTCACGCCGCCTGTGCTGGCAACCCTCGCGCATGCGACGATACAAGGCTTGGCAAGCCATACCGTGCTGATTGCCCGCGATGGTAGTGAGCGCGACATCGCCGACAGCTCGGCTCCGATACGGGATAAAACTGGCAGCATGGTCGGGACGGTACTAGTATTCCGCGACATCAGTGCGGAATATGTCATACAACAAGCCTTGCGCGACAACACCGCCCTGATTCAAACCATACTGAACACCGTGGTGGACGGCATCATTACTTTGCGCGCGCGCGGCGGCATTATCACCACCGTGAATCCTGCTGCTGGAACGATGTTTGGTTATCTCAGTAGCGAACTAATTGGGCAAAACTTTAATCGCTTAATCCCTGAGCTAGATCAAGATCAACGCGCGGGTTCATTGGAGTATTACTTTGCAAATAGCGTGGCGCGCAACGGTTTAGGACGCGAGGTATTAGGCGTGCGTAAAGATGGTAGCCGCTTCCCTATGGAACTGGCGATTAGCGAAATGTGGTTAGGCAACGAGCGTTATTTCACGGGTATTTTGCGTGACATCACCACGCGCAAAGCAATTGAATCCGAGCAAGTGATGCTGTATCACGCCTTGCAAGAAAAAAATACCGAACTGGCGCGAACTACCGCCTTGGCAGAAAACGCCAATCAAGCCAAATCCACCTTTCTATCGCGCATGAGCCATGAGCTACGCACCCCGCTGAATGCGATTTTAGGTTTCGCACAGCTACTCGAAGTGGGTCAACCCCTCCCCTCCAGCACACAAGCTGAGCGACTGCATCACATCACTCAAGCGGGCTGGTATTTGCTCGAACTGATTAACGAAATTCTCGACCTCGCCGTTATTGAGTCGGGCAAATTATCGCTATCGCATGAAGCAGTCGCACTAACTGAAGTGATGCAGGAGTGCCAAGCCATGATCGAGCCACAAGCCCAACAATACGGCATACAGGTGAGCTTCGTGCCGTTCGATACGAGCTGGTGTGCTTATGCGGATCGCACCCGCCTCAAACAGGTGCTGGCTAATTTACTTTCCAACGCAGTGAAGTACAACCGTCCGCAAGGCACAGTGGAAGTGACGTGTAGCTTGCTTCGCCCGCAACGCCTGCGCATCAGCATCAAAGACACGGGCACAGGTTTGTCGCCACAACAATTACAACAACTCTTCCAACCCTTCAATCGTCTCGGACAAGAGAACGGCATAGAAGAAGGCACGGGAATAGGCTTGGTTGTCACCAAGCAGCTCATTGAGCTCATGGGTGGAGCGATAAGCGTAGAAAGTCGTCTCGGCGTGGGGAGTGAATTTTGCTTTGAGTTAATCCGTGATATGAGCACGCAATCTGGCACTGGCACTGGCACTGGCACTGGCATCAATACTGCACTGCACACGCTACTTTATGTAGAAGATAATCCCGCTAATTTGATGTTAGTTGAACAAATTATTGCCGAGCATCCGCAGCTCAGAATGCTCAGTGCGAAAGAGGGTAAGCAAGGCATCGCGATGGCGCGTGTGCAACAACCAGACCTCATCCTGATGGACATCAATCTTCCTGGTATTAGCGGCACACAAGCGATGCAGATACTCCGTGCTGACGCACGCACGCAACATATTCCTGTCCTAGCGTTGAGCGCGAATGCTATGCCGCGCGATATTGAACAAGGGCTACAAGCAGGATTTTTTCGCTATCTCACCAAACCCATCAAAGTAGATGAATTTTTGCGTGCCTTAGACGAAGCACTCCAGCAAGCCAAGACCGTCGTTACACCTCGCACCACACTGGAACATAACCATGATAAATAACACTGAAATCCTAACTGCCCGCATCTTGATTGTGGATGACCAAGCTGCCAACGTGCACTTGCTCAATGAAATGTTGCGCGAGGCAGGCTACCTTGCCATCACCAGCACCACCGATCCCTATGCGGTAGCTGAGCTGCATCGTCAGCACGCTTACGATTTAATTTTGCTCGATTTACAAATGCCAGGCATGGATGGTTTTCAGGTCATGGAAGCGTTAAAACAGATTAAAGAAGATGATTATCTGCCCGTTTTAGTTATCACCGCACAACCCGCGCACAAGCTGCAAGCACTGGCCGCAGGCGCGAAAGATTTTGTCAGCAAACCATTCGATCTGATCGAGGTACAGACGCGTATCCGCAACATGCTGGAAGTGCGCCTGCTGTACAAAAAACTGGCGCAACACAATCAACTGCTGGAACAGACCGTGCAGGAACGCACCGCCGAACTGCGTGCCAGCGAAGCACGCTTTCGCCGCCTCACCGAACTGTCTTCGGATTGGTATTGGGAGCAGGACAAACACGGTCATTTCACTAAAATTTTCGGCCCTGTATTTGAAATGCTAGGACTGCGTTTTGATGAGCAACTAGGCACGACCCGAGATGGATCAGATGCAACTTGGCAAACCACCGAACGTGACCTACTGGAAGCCAACATCGCCGCACGCAAACCTTTCTTAGACTTCGTTTATTGCCGTACTGATATTCACGGCATCACGCAATATTTAATGGTCAGCGGCGAGCCTATATTCGACCTACAAGGGCGTTTTACGGGCTATCGTGGTATAGGAAAAGATGTGACCGAGCGACTGAGCGAAATCACCGCTAGTAAATAAATAATTCACTGCCATGAAAAATTCGCTTGACGATACTATTCCAGCACGCGTATAAAGCCACTCGGTATTTGATTCAAAGTTTTTGCAGTCCTGGTTTTGCCATGAGCAATCTTAGATTCAAATATTCTGCGGGAATGTTCCCGTTTTTTTATAAGGAAGTAGTCACATGGCAGCTGGTACAGTTAAATGGTTTAACGATGCAAAAGGTTTCGGTTTTGTAACTCCTGATGATGGTAGCGAAGATTTGTTCGCGCATTTCTCAGCGATCAACATGAACGGTTTCAAATCACTCAAAGAAGGCCAAAAAGTAACGTTTGAAATTACTCAAGGTCCTAAGGGTAAGCAAGCATCAAACATCCAAGCAGCGTAATCGCTGATTGATGTTGAAAAGCCCGATACGCAAGTATCGGGCTTTTTTATTTATAAGATTTTTAGATACGCCCTCACTACCGCGCAACTTCGTAAATCCCCCACATTTATATCTATGACAGCTCCCATCCGCCTCTCCAAACGCTTGGTTGAAATGACCGCTTGCTCACGCCGCGAGGCGGAGCTGTTGATTACCGGCGGCTGGGTCAGCGTCGCGGGCGTGGTAGTTGAAGAGCCGCAATTTATGGTGGATGAGGAATTGGTCGAATTACATCCCGATGCGGTTGCCCTGCCCTTAGAACCCGTCACCTTGTTGGTGCATCAAGCCGCGCTCGCACCCGATTTGCTAATTAACGCCGATACGCGCGCCGCCGAGGATGAGTCAGGGATTCGTTTGCTTAAACAACACAGCGCGCACCTGACCGCCTGTTTGCCCTTAGAACGCAACGCCAGCGGGCTGGTGGTGGCGACGCAAGACTGGCGCGTGGCACGCAAGCTCAACGACGATGCCGCGCTGCTTGAGCAGGAATACATCGTTGAAGTGGCGGGTACGTTGTCGGCAGAGGGCTTACGCTTGTTGAACCACGGCTTGAAATTTAACGGTCGTGCGCTCGCACCCATCAAGGTCAGTTGGCAAAACGAAACCAAGCTACGCTTCGCGGTAAAAGGCTTGGTCGCAGGGCAAATTGCGCACGCCTGTCTCACCGTCGGCTTGCAGCTTATCGCGCTCAAACGTATTCGTATCGGTCGCGTGGCACTGGCAAAATTACCGCCTGCAACGTGGCGATATTTGCAATCACACGAGAAATTTTAAGCGCATGAAAACACCGAAAAGAATCCTACCGCTGATTGAAGACGGCTTAGTCGATGAAGTGATGCGCCAACTGATGAGCGGCAAAGAAGCCACGGTGTATGTGGTGCGCTGCGGGACGGAGATTCGCTGCGCCAAGGTTTACAAAGAAGCCGACAAGCGCAGTTTTCATCAAAGCACCGACTACACCGAAGGGCGCAAAGTTAAAAATTCACGCCGCGCGCGGGCGATGGAAAAGGGCACGAATTACGGTCGTAAAGCGCAAGAAGAGGCGTGGCAAAACGCCGAGGTTGACGCGCTCTATCAGTTGGCTGCCGCTGGCGTGCGCGTGCCTCGCCCGTACAACTTTCACGAAGGCGTGTTGTTGATGGAGCTCGTTACCGATGCGGACGGCAACGCCGCGCCGCGTCTCAACGACCTCACCTTAAGTGCCGAAACGTCACGCGATTATCATCAACAACTGATACGCCAAGTGGTGCGCATGTTGTGCGCGGGCATCGTGCATGGCGACTTGTCTGAGTACAACGTGCTGGTTGATAGTGACGGCCCCGTCATCATCGACTTGCCACAAGCCATCGACGCGGCAGCGAATAATCAAGCCAAAAAAATGCTGCTGCGCGATGTAGCAAATCTTGCCAGTTACTTCGGACAATTTGCGCCAGAGCTAAACGCCACGGATTACGGCAACGAGATTTGGTCGCTGTATCAGCGCAGCGAATTAAAGGTGGACAGCGTACTGACCGGATGCTTTAAGCATGACGAAAGCACCGTCGATATACGCAGTGTGGTGCGCGAAATCAACGATACGCTCAAGGATGAAGCAATGCGGTTGGAAGCGATTGCGCAACGCAAGCAGCCTTAAATATCTACGCCTCGTCTCGACGAAAAAAAGCCCCGCTAATAAATCAGCGGGGCTTTTCTGTTACCTAAAATCAACAGCGTTAAGGCTAGTGATCGTAAGTGTGAATGTCGCGATGTTTAGTTTCTTTAACGAACAACATCCCGACCACAAAGGTGATCAGCGCGAACGTAACGGGATACCATAGACCGTAGTAAATATCGCCTTTCCACGCCACCATCGCAAACGCTACGGTCGGCAAAAAGCCACCGAACCAGCCGTTACCAATGTGGTAAGGCAGCGACATGGAGGTGTAGCGAATCCGCGTCGGGAAAAACTCCACCAGCATCGCCGCAATCGGACCATAAACCATGGTCACATACACCACCAAAATCACCAGCAACAGCAACACCATGGCGTGATTGATGCGCAGCGGGTCAGCTTTAGCAGGATAACCAGCCGTCTTAATTGCGCCGCCTAAAGCCGTTGCGAATGCTGCACTTTGTGCCTTCATCGCATCTTTGTCTAAGCCCGCGCCTTCAAAACTCGCTACCACCGTTTCGCCTACTTTGATGGAGGCAACCGTGCCAGCAGGAGCGTCTTCATTGGCGTAAGAAATACCCGACTTAACCAACGCGCCCTTGGCAATGTCGCATGAGCTTAAGAACTTGGCTTTGCCGACTGGATCGAATTGGAAGCTACAGGTTGCAGGGTCAGCTACCACGCGTATCGGTGCAGAAACTTGCGCCGCTTCCAGAGCAGGATTGGCGTAATGCGTCAACGCTTGGAAGATTGGGAAGTAAGTCAACGCAGCAATTAAGCAGCCCGCCATGATGATAGGTTTGCGACCGATTTTGTCGGACAACTTACCAAACACAATGAAGAACGGTGTCGCGATAATCAGCGACGCGGCAATCAGCAAGTTGGCGGTTTGCGCATCCACCGTCAGCACTTTGGTCATAAAGAACAAAGCGTAGAACTGACCTGTGTACCACACCACCGCTTGCCCCATGGTCAAACCGAACAAGGCGATGATGACGAACTTCAAATTTTTCCATTGACCAAACGATTCCGTCACTGGGGCTTTAGAAGCCGTGCCTTCCGCTTTCATTTTGATAAAAGCAGGCGATTCGCTCAAAGATAAACGTATCCACATCGACACACCCAACAAGGCAATCGACACTAAGAACGGAATGCGCCAGCCCCACACCTCAAAATCTTCACCCGTAAAATTGCGCGTTAGCAAAATCACAATCAGCGACAAGAACAGACCCAATGTCGCGGTAGTTTGAATCCACGCGGTGTATTCGCCACGACGATTGTGCGGCGCATGTTCTGCCACATAAGTTGCCGCGCCACCGTATTCGCCACCCAACGCCAAGCCTTGCAGCAAGCGTAAACACACCAAAATAATCGGTGCGGCGACCCCTATGGTCGCGTAATTAGGTAGCAAGCCGACCACGAAAGTCGATAAACCCATAATCAAAATCGTAATCAGGAAAGTGTATTTACGACCAATCATGTCGCCTAAACGACCAAACACCACCGCGCCAAACGGACGCACGGCAAAGCCTGCGGCAAACGCCATCAAGGCAAAAATAAATCCCGTGGTTTCGTTTACGCCAGAGAAGAATTGTTTGCTAATCACGGCTGCGAGTGAGCCGTATAAATAAAAGTCATACCATTCAAAAACAGTGCCTAAAGAAGAAGCGAAAATCACTTTCTTTTCTTCATTAGTCATGCGATGCGTCGTGGCAGTTGTGGCTGTCATGTCGTTTCTCCAGAGGATTTAAGTTGCAAGATAAATTTTTTTGGCGCGCTACTCAGATAAAAAACTCGCTGAGCAGGCGCGGCAATGTAGCAGGTTTAAGTTTTATTGGGGGGCAAAAATTCGCACCCGCAAAACCCTTGCACAGCAATGGAGATAGGGATTGCCGCATCTTGCGCAACACGCCTAAATGAGCTTGCCAGGGTTCATCAGACCGTGCGGATCAAGTGCGGCTTTAACGCGTTGCATCAACTCCAATTCCAACGCGCTTTTGTACTGATGAATCTCGTCGCGCTTGAGTTGCCCCAAACCATGTTCAGCACTGATGCTGCCATTTAATTCGGCAACAATTTGATACACGCAACGATTGATTGCCGTTTCATGCGTGGCGATGAAAGCCTGATTTTGCAAGGCATCTCGGTGCGAAATGTTGTAATGAATGTTGCCATCGCCGATATGCCCAAACGCCACAATGCGGCTCTGGGCATATTGCTCACGCAAGGTCTGATTGGCGCGTGCGATAAATTCCGCCAGGCGTGAAATGGGCACCGACACATCGTGTTTGATGCTGATGCCCTCACGCTTTTGCGCTTCGCTGATGTTGCGTCGCAGCGTCCACCAGCGTTCGGCTTGTGCCTTATCCGCAGTGACTTCCGCAGCCAAAACCTCGCCCGAAAAACTGGCTAAAGCGGCGCGTAAGGGCGCGTCTAGAGGCGTGTCTAGCACATGCGCTAATTGCGTTAGCACCATCCATTCATAAGGCTGCTCAAACGGTTCACGCGTGTCGGGAATGTGCTTAAAAACCAGCTCTAAACAACTGCGCGAGATAATTTCAAAGCTGCTGATATTGTCGCCACAGCTGGCACGCAAATGCGCCAACAACGCCACCGCCGTGGCAGGGTCACGCACTGCAATACAGCCATGCGCGACGGCTTTAGGGCGCGGAAACAGCTTCAGCACGGCGGCGGTAACGATGCCTAACGTGCCTTCCGCGCCGATAAATAAATGTTTAAGGTCGTAGCCAGTATTGTCTTTGCGCAAGCTGCGCAAGCCGTGCCAGATGCGCCCGTCAGGCAGCACCACTTCCACGCCCAACACTAAATCGCGCATGTTGCCGTAACGCAACACGCCGATGCCGCCCGCATTGGTAGAAAGATTGCCGCCGATTTCGCAGTGCGGCGCGATAGCCGTCAAGCCCAATGGGAACAAACGATTCGCGGCATCGGCAGCGGCGTACAGCGTCGCCAATTTGCATCCCGCTTCAACGGTCACGGTGTAATTGAGCGCGTCCAATTCACGAATTTGATTCAAGCGCGACACATTCACCAGCACTTGCACGCCGCGAGGCAAGGGCACGCTGCCGCCGCACAAACTGGTGTTGCCGCCTTGCGGCACGATGCTGATATTGTTTGCCGCACACAGTTGCACGACGGCGGCGACTTGCTCAGTGTTGCTTGGAAAAACGACTGCCAAAGCTGTGCCTGCATAGCGTCCGCGCCAATCGCGGCAATACGGTTGCGCGTGCTCGCCAGTCAGCACATGCTCTGCGCCGACGATTTTTACTAGCGCGTCTATCATTTCAACGGAGGATGTAAATCAGGATGAGCGGGGGCTTTGAGCAGCCAAATTTGATACAGCGAAATCAAAATTTGCGCCGCCATCGAGAAGCCCAACACCGCGCCTGCGACGATGACCACCACAGCGTAATGCGCATCCCATTTAGTTAAGAACCACGCCAACACATCGACGAACACCGCAATCATCGGCGACACGACGAGGAAGCGTTTGAAGTGCACGTTGACTTCGCTTTGAATAAAAATAAAACCCAAAATGAATAGCAAAATGCTGATGCCAAATAAATGAATGTGCGACAGTTTGAGCAAGCTCGCCATCGACATGCCGGTATCGACTTCGGCATATTTATGCAGCCCCGCGTAGCTGGAAAAATCAGGTAAGTTTTGCCCCGAACTCGCCACATGACAATTCAAACAGGTCTTGCTCAAAATCGGTTTGATGTCGCCCTCAAAAGTTTTTTCAGGCGCACCACTTTTGAGCCACGCCACCATCGTGCCGCGATCTTCTTCCTCGATAAACCCTGCCATCGGCCCCCTAATCGCCGCCTCCAAACGCGTGCCGCTGCGGTTGCCGTAATAGCTATTCGCCACGTCCGCCACCGACAGCCCTGGCTTGTTGTCATTCATTTCGTGCGTGACATACAAATACGCCGTCGCCATTAAATAACCCAGCCCCACCAGCAACAGGAACGAGGTGTAGAGCAACTTTTCGCTCAAAGTCAGCGTGTAATAACGGTGGATAGCCATATCAATTCCTTGGTGGGTTTAACGACGAGCTAAAAATTTAACCTTCTACCCGTTCGGGCATCACCACCAAACTACGCAGCTAAAGCTGCAAGGTTGGTGCGATAAACGAAGCCGCGATGCCGCAAGGGCATTCCCCATGAAACATAGTCGCCGCGCTTCTTGTTTCGTGTGAACGAAGGTTGGATTTTTTAGGAGCGGCACTCTAAAACTCTAGGGGGTCGATGTCCAGCGCGCAGCGCAGTTTGTGATGCGGAATCGCATCCAAATCAAATTGCCAGTCGCGTAAAAAAGTTTGCAGCGCGCGTCGAGAGCTTGCTTGAATCAGCAAATGTGCGCGCACATGATTGGCGCGACGTGCCAGCGCGGCAGGCACGACACCCAATACTTCGACGGGATGAGCCAACGCCATCGCCGCCGTGCGCGCTTGATTGAGATAGGCATAAACCTCGCCCTCTACCTTGCCTTCAGCACGCAAAATCGCTTGAAAATGAAACGGTGGAAAGCCCGCCATATCACGTTCGGCAAGCTGTTCAGCGGCAAAGCCGTTGAAGTCGTGGCGTTGCAAAGCGCGATACAAAGGATGGTCGGGAAACTCGGTTTGAATAATCACTTCGCCCGCTTTATCGGCGCGACCTGCCCGTCCCGACACTTGCGCTAACTGTGCATATAGTTTTTCGCTGGCGCGAAAATCGCTGCTGTACAACGCGCTATCAGGATTAAGTACGCCGACCAAAGTGAGCGCGGGAAAGTCGTGCCCCTTCGCCAACATTTGCGTGCCAACCAAGATGTCCACCTCGTTGGCATGAATCTGTTCACGCATGGTTTGCCAAGCGCGTTTATTGCGTGTGCTATCTCTATCGACACGCAGAATTCGCGCAGTAGGAAAGCGTTCTTGCAAAACTTCCTCAATGCGTTGCGTGCCGCTGCCGATGGGATGCAAGTCATTGCTGGCACAGTCGGGACACACTTTAGGCGGGCGAATTTGATAGCCGCAATGGTGGCAACGCAAGCGTTGGTCTTGCAGATGCAGCACCATTTTTCCTGCGCAATTTTTGCAGTCCGACAACCAGCCACACCCGCCACACATCAACACGGGCGCATAACCGCGTCGATTGATAAACAGCAAACTTTGCTCGCCGCGCGTGATGCGTAATTCAATCTCGCGCAACAAAATTTCGCTGATGCCGTCCTTCATTAAATTTTGTTTGGTATGAATGCAGCGCACCGTCGGCAGGCGCGCACTGGCATTGGCACGCTGCTGCAAAGTGAGCATTTTGTATCGCCCCGTTTGCGCATTGTGAAAGCTCTCTAAGCTAGGCGTGGCCGAGCCTAGCACGATAGGCACGCCGCGCTGACTTGCGCGAAAAATCGCCACATCGCGCGCCGAATAGCGCAAGCCATCTTGTTGCTTGAACGACGCATCGTGTTCTTCATCAACGATGATGAGCGCGAGTTTTGGCAGCTCGGCGAACACCGACAAACGCGTGCCTAAAATAATTTTGGCGCGCCCTTGTTGCGCGTCTAACCAGTTTTCCAACCGCGCTCTTTCACTCAGCCCACTATGCAAACTGGTGATGTCCACATCGGGAAAACGACTGCGAAAATAGTCCTCCAACTGCGGCGTGAGATTGATTTCGGGCACAAGTAACAACACCTGCCCATCGCGCTGTAAAGCATGGTGCATAAGGTGTACATACACCTCGGTCTTGCCGCTACCCGTGATGCCATGCAGCAAAAAACACTGGAAATTTTGCGCACTGGTGACCGCATCCACTGCGACTTGCTGCTCCACCGTTAAGGTGTGTGCCCCATTAAATAAATGGCACTTCTCGTTTGCCTCCTCGCCCGCCTGCGGGAGAGGATTGAGGTGAGGGTTTTGCGTAACGTCAAACTCCTCCACCCACCCTTCACTCACCAACAATTTCAACGCCGCGCTAACCGTCGTCGCCACCGCTTTTAATTCCGCCTTGCTATGCGCACGCACCAATAGCAAATTCAAAATCCGCAACTGCACTTTTTTATTCTTAGGCAGCGCGCTCAAATCCAACGCCGCACCCTGCGCACTCAAGCGATAACTCACGATGGATTTCACGACAATCGGCTCATCCGAACGTAAGCGCGTGGGCAGCGCGGGCAACACGGTTTGCCCGATCGGATAACGGTAATACTCGCTGCAAAAATTCAGCAGCCGCAACAGCTCATGCGACAAAGGCGCGCAATCCTGCAAAGCGCGCGTGATGGGTTTTATTTTTGCGGCATCCATGTCGGAACTCGCCACGCATTCCATCACCACGCCCAGCATCTGCCGCGTGCCAAACGGCACAATCACGCGCTGCCCCACCGCGACATCCATAGCCGCATCCACCGTGTAATCAAACAAAGTGGCGAGCGGAATATCGAGGGCGATACGGGCGATGGACATAGTTAATGGAAGCGGCATTTTCTCGTTCTGCCTAACGCAAAAAACCCAACTCAAACACTTGCGGTTGCAGTTTTTCGCTCAAGGTTTTGTAGGCGGTTTCAAACGGTGTGAAATCGACAGGGGCGGTGTCGCCGCTCTCGTTGCGTTTTTTCAATGCGTTGCGAATTTGATACCAGCCCACATCGGGGCGATTGAGTTTTAATTCATCGCGCACTGTGCGCACATCGGTGTGCGCAAAATAGGCTTGCCATAAGCTGCGACCCGCATCGAGCACGGCGCGGGCTTCGGCTGAAAGTCCCTCACCCTCAGTCCCTCTCCCGTAAACGGGCGAGGGAAGCGAAGCGTCGCTTTGTTTGCCTGCCTCGCTTTTGCTCCCTCGCCCGCTGGCGGGAGAGGGTTGGGGTGAGGGTGTTTTTAACGCTGGCAACGCCGCCAAATAGTCCACCATAAAATCCGATTCAAACCGATCCGGCGCGCCGACTTCGGCTTCGCTAAACGGAATGAAATGATTCACCAGCGACCAATTTTTACCGTTCCATGCGAGGTCGTTTGCGCCAGCGGTGAGGTTGCTGCCGTTGAACAACATCCACAGCAAACAATCAGATTTGAACTCGTCGGAGAGCGGTTGTGACGGTTGTAAAAATTGGTCGCGGTCGTTAAGCCAAGTGGGTTTTACCAAGCGACGTACAGAAAAAATTACCGACGCTTGCCAAAGATTTTCGGCGGTAACAAAAAATCCACCTTTGTGTCCGATGCTATGCACAGAAGAAAACAACGCTGTCGCCTGTCCTGAATTTTGTAAATCATTACTGTCAGAAAGCATGTGTCCGATTGCACCATCCGACCATTGTGTGCGCCGCACCCCCTTGGTTTTGGTAGTGGGCGTAACGGCGTTAATAAGCGGCAAAACCTCTATTTCATTGGGTTTCTGACGACCTATCCAATTCGTGAGCATTTGACTATTCGGCAAATTGAAAAAATACTTCTCGCCAATTGCTTGCATCCGTTTATCAAAAACTTCCGTTGCAATTTCAACAATGGGCTGTTTCTTTTCTGCATTTTGGTCGGTTGCCCAAACTAAAAGTCCAATTGGAAAATCACCTTTGATTCCATCAAAAACTTTGCTGTGAACAATAAAACCACCGAGGTATTTTGCATTCCAAACTTGCCTAAATTTTTCAAAATTAGAGGCATTGATATATTTCAAAGTGCTGAACATTGCCAAGGTTGCATTGGGTATTTCTTGTGCAATCCGCGCAATGAACTGAGTAAATAATTCGCGCGAGGCATAGCCGTAATCACCCATGCTGGCAGCTGCGCGCGTGGTTGCCACATCGGTCTTTCCCTCATTACCTAAAGTGTTCGCAGCCTCCGCATACGGCGGATTTATCAGCACCAAAATCTTCTTGCCTTCCGCTATCGCTGTGCGCAATCCCAGCGGCATTTTGTTGGTCAGGCTGTAGTCAATACTGCCCACCGTGCGGGCTGAATTCGTCGCGCCAGTCGCGGCGACAGGCTCGCCCGCTACAGGGGTGGCGGCAAACAGTTCCGCGCTCATGGTGGACGCATCGACGATGTCGTCATTCAAATAATCGTATTGAAAACGGGTCGCGGCGACGCAGGTTTTGGTGGCTTTCATTACGTCCACATCCGCCTCGTCCAAGGTGCTCATGTAGAGGTTGCGCGGGTTGCTGTGTTTGACTTCCAGATTGCCTACGCCGCAGCACATATCCCAAACGATATATTCCCTTTGCCAATTTTTGCCCAAGGTCTCGGTGAGTTTGTCGTAGGCTTTATCGACCACCGCTAAGGGTGTGTAGTACGCGCCCTTAAAACTGCGTTCGTCCAGTGGAATCAAGCTGTCGCGGCGTTCCAATAAATAATTGCGGTGTTCGGCTTTAGGCGGTTTGTGATAAATCGCCCAGAAGCGGCGGTAGCCTTCTTTGTTGCCCAGCTCGAAAATTTGCGATTGCTTTTCACGTTCGCCCCTTCCCCCTCCGGGGGAAGGTTGGGATGAGGGCTGCCGATTGAGACTAAACACGGGCGCGCCGTTTTTATGCAGCAATTCGGCGGGCAAATTGTCGTGGGTGGACACCGTGCCGTCGTGCATGATGTCGGCAAAAAACAGCAGCGCGTAATCTTCTTCCGTCACGCCGTTAATCTCGCGCCCGATCATTTCCACCCATTTATCAAACACCTGTTTTAGGTTGTCGGGCGTAATCGGTGTGCGAATAATATCGCCCGATAAAATCGCGGCTTTGACGGTGCTGATAAATTCTTCTTCGTGCGTGGCAATTTTGAACGAGACAAAATGCGCGCCGATATAAGCCGAGATTTCGTTCAAAGCGTCTTGCGTATATTGGCTGGCGGACTTGCCCCACTTCACGGTTTTCTTTTTCAAGAACGGCAGCACATCCGCACTCTTCATCAGCGCGGCTTTTTCGGTGTCGATGACCGCTAAAAACGGCGGTACAGGTTCGCCTTTATCGAGCGCGACTTGAACGTAATGCAGCAGTTGCGTGAACATCGCGTAGCTGGAAGTTTTGCCCGTGTCCTTGGCTTCAAACCAAATTTCTTTGCTCTGAATATCAATCAAGCCCTTGGTGTAACCCTTCAATCCCAAGGCTTTGATGTACGCGTCCTTAACGTCTTCTTCGCTACGAGCTGCTTGCAGTTGGCTGTATAAACTCATGGGGTAATCAATTTTACGGTGGGGAAATAACTTTGATAGCGTTTGCTGTCGCGGGTTAGCAGCGCGCAACCGATTACGGCGGCGTGCGCGCCGATGAAAAAATCAGCGAGGACATTGTTACCTTTGCCGCCGCGATGACGATATTGGGCAAAGGCTTTACCCGCTAAAAACAAGGCGGGGCGCGGCAGTTCCAACACGCTCAACTGCATACTCGCGAGGGTTTTATCCAACACTTCGACGTGCGAAAAATTGAGCGATAACTCGGCGTAAATAATCGGGTTGATCGCGAGCGGATGAACTTTTGCTTGCGCGCGTAATTGTGCAATAGACCAATCTGCCCATGCGGGATCGTCTTGCAACACGTCGATTAGCACATTGGTATCGACCAGCAACATCAGTCGTTACCACGCAACAATGCCATCAATTCATCGGTGCGCCATTTGATGTCCGCCTTGCCGCGTGCAGCTTCAAAGCGGTCTGGCTTGCGGCTGGTGCGCGCATTGGCTTTATGCAGCACCACTTCACCGTCGCTATTCACCGCGAACTGCACCGCACAGCCCGCCGCCATATTGAGCGCGTCACGAATTTGTTTAGGGATGGTCACTTGCCCTTTGCTGGTGAGTGTGGTGGTCATGGCTGCCTCGCGTTGGTATTACAAGAATTTGTATTGTAATACCAAAAGTCCTAGGCGTAAAAAAGCCGCAGCGATTAACTGCGGCTTTTTGGTAGGAGCGAGTTTGCTCGCGAACTATATAAACCGTTCTCCCTGAACTTGTCGAAGGGTCGCGAGCCAGCTCGCTCCTACCTTTTACGTTAGTGGTACTTGCGGCTCAGTTCATGCACCGCTTGCACCAATGCCGCCGCGTGATCGGGGTTGGTGTGTTGCGAAATACCGTGACCCAAATTAAACACATGACCGCTGCCGAAACCGTAGCTGCTCAACACTTTTTCAACTTCGCCGCGTATCGCATCGGGTGAAGCAAACAACACCACTGGGTCGAGGTTGCCTTGCAGCGCAACTTTGTGTCCGACCTTTTGACGCGCGATGCCGATGTCCATCGTCCAATCCAAACCAACCGCGTCGCAGCCGATGTTGGCGATGCTGTCTATCCAGATGCCGCCACCTTTGGTGAACACGATGTTAGGAATTTTTACGCCGTCTTTTTCTTTAATCAGACCGTCAATGATGCGTTGCGTGTAAGGCAGTGAAAATTCATGGAAAGCTGCGTACGACAACACGCCGCCCCATGAATCAAAAATCATCACGGCTTGCGCGCCCGCTTCGATTTGCGCGTTCAAATAATTGATGACCGATTGCGTCGTCACTTCGAGGATGTGGTGCATCAATTTCGGGTCGTTATACATCAAGGTTTTGACCTTGGCGTAATCATCAGAACCGCCACCTTCGACCATGTAGCACGACAGCGTAAACGGGCTGCCCGAAAAACCAATCAATGGCACGCTGCCGTTCAACGCGCCACGAATTTGACTGACCGCGTCGGTGACGTAGCGCAAGTCTTTGTCGATGTCGGCTGGACGCAATGCCATGATGTCGGCAGCACTGCGCAACGGGCGTTCAAACTTAGGACCTTCGCCATCAGAAAAATACAAACCCAGACCCATCGCGTCAGGAATCGTCAAAATATCCGAGAACAAAATTGCCGCGTCCAACGGAAAACGCTCCAGCGGTTGCAGTGTCACTTCGGTGGCGTAATTGGGGTTTTTGCACAGACCTAAAAAGCTGCCCGCTTCTTTGCGCGTGGCGCGATATTCAGGCAAATAACGACCCGCTTGACGCATCATCCACAACGGTGTGTATTCAGTTGGTTGACGCAACAGTGCGCGTAAAAAAGTGTCGTTTTTAAGTTTGAAGTTCATTATATTTTCCGAGTTAAATTAGCGTGGCAACACCGATGCACCCATCAGGAATTCATCCACTGCGCGGGCGCATTGGCGACCTTCGCGAATTGCCCACACGATCAATGATTGACCGCGACGCATGTCGCCTGCGGCGAAGACTTTAGCTTTGCTGGTGTAGTAAGCGCGTGCGCCTTCGGTCGTCGCTTTGATGTTGCCGCGCGCATCTTTTTCGACGCTAAATGCGTCCAAGATTTTTTGCACGGGCGAGACAAAACCCATCGCGAATAACACCAAGTCAGCTTTGATTTCAAACTCGCTGCCCGCCACTTCAACCATCTTGCCGTCCTTGAATTCGACGCGCACGCACAGCAGTTTTTCCACCTTGCCGTCGCTGCCTAAAAACGCTTTAGTCGAAACCGACCAGTCGCGATTCGCGCCTTCTTCATGCGAACTTGAGGTGCGCATTTTCAGCGGCCAATTCGGCCATACCAACGATTTATTTTCTTGCTCTGGCGGACGCGGCATCACTTCAAATTGTGTGATTGAGGCTGCACCGTGACGGTTTGATGTGCCGACGCAATCCGAGCCCGTATCGCCGCCGCCGATTACCACAACGTGTTTGCCCGTAGCTTTAATTTGCTCAGGCACAACATCGCCCGCGTTGACGCGATTTTGTTGCGGCAAAAAATCCATCGCAGGATAAATGCCGCTCAACTCGCGACCCGTCACTGGCAAATCGCGTGGCGTTTCCGCGCCGCCCGCCAAAATCACCGCGTCGAAATCGGCTTGTAATGCGCTAGGCGAGATCGTTTGCGTCGCCATATTGTTCACGCCGATGTCGCTGTCCGTGCCAATAAACACGCTGGTTACGAAGGTCACGCCCTCCGCTTCCATTTGCGCGACGCGACGGTCAATATGGAATTTTTCCATTTTGAAATCAGGAATGCCGTAGCGCATCAAGCCGCCGATGCGACTATTTTTTTCAAACACGGTCACGTCATGTCCTGCGCGCGCCAGTTGTTGCGCACTCGCTAAACCCGCTGGACCACTGCCGACAATCGCGATTTTTTTACCCGTTTTTTGCGCCGCAACATGAGGCACAACCCAACCGTTTTCCCAACCTTTATCAATAATCGCGTGTTCAATCGACTTGATGCCGACCGCGTCGTTATTGATGTTCAGCGTGCAAGCCGACTCGCACGGCGCAGGGCAAACACGCCCGGTAAATTCAGGGAAATTATTGGTCGAATGCAAAACATTCAGCGCGTTTTGCCAATCGCCGCGAAACACCAAATCGTTCCAATCAGGAATGATGTTGTTAATCGGGCAACCGCTGGTGCAAAACGGAATACCGCAATCCATGCAGCGCGCGCCTTGCGTTTTGGCTTGCTCATCATTCAGATGCAGCACGAATTCTTGGTAATTTTTAACGCGTTCAGCGACGGGCAGATTAGCTTCTGCGAGGCGTTGAAACTCCATAAAACCTGTGGGCTTACCCATTATGCAACCTCCATTGCTGTGGCTTGTTGCGCTGCCATCTCTTGCAAAGCGCGACGATATTCAGTCGGCATCACCTTGACGAATTTAGGCAAGAACGCTGACCAGTTATCCAAAATGTGTTTGGCGCGCGCGCTGTTGGTGTAGCGCAAATGCTTTTCAATTTTGCCGCGCAAGACCGCTTCGTCAGCGCGATTCAAATGATTGAAATGCACGCGACCGTGTGATTCGACTTCGCCAGTTTCACTCGCTGCCGCTTCTTCTGGCACGGCTTCGAGCGCGACCATAGACAAGTTGCAACGCTGTTCAAACTGGCCGTCTTCATCCAACACGAATGCCACGCCGCCCGACATTCCCGCTGCGAAGTTCCGCCCGGTTTGACCCAACACCACGACTAAACCGCCCGTCATGTATTCGCAACCGTGATCGCCCAAGCCTTCGACGACTGCGACCGCGCCTGAGTTACGCACCGCAAAACGCTCGCCGACCACGCCATTGAAATAGCATTCGCCGCTGGTTGCGCCGTACATCAGCGTGTTGCCCGCAATAATGTTTTCATGCGAAATCAGCTTGGCATCGGCTGGCGGCATGATGGCAATACGCCCGCCGCATAAGCCTTTGGCGACGTAGTCATTGCCTTCGCCGCGCAAGCTAAAAGAAATCCCTTTAGCCAGAAATGCGCCAAAACTTTGTCCCGCTGTCCCCGTGAAATTCACTTGGATGGTGTCGTCCGCCAAGCCCGCTTGACCGTAACGCTTCGCCACTTCGTGCGACAACATCGTGCCGACGGTGCGGTTCACGTTGGTGATAGCACTCGCGATCACCACTGGCTTTTTATCGTTCAAAGCAACTTGCGCTTGCGCAATCAAACTATGGTCCAACGCCTTTTCCAACTCGTGATCTTGACCGCTGTTATGGCGGCGCGACACGCTAGCTGGCATCGCAGGTTGATGGAACACTTTAGAGAAATCCAAACCTTGCGATTTCCAATGTGCGATGCCGTTTTTCACATCCAGCAAATCGCTGCGACCAATCAAATCATCGAACTTGCGCACGCCCATTTGCGCCATCAATTCGCGCACTTCTTCAGCAACGAAGAAGAAGTAATTAACCACGTGTTCAGGTTGACCGGTGAATTTTTTACGCAGTTCAGCATCTTGTGTGGCAACACCGACGGGGCAGGTATTGAGGTGGCACTTGCGCATCATGATGCAGCCCTCAACCACGAGCGGTGCGGTCGCAAAACCAAATTCATCCGCACCCAACAGCGCACCTATCAGCACATCGCGACCCGTCTTCAACTGACCATCCACTTGCAGCGCGATACGACCGCGCAACTGGTTCAACACCAGTGTTTGCTGCGCTTCCGCCAAACCGAGTTCCCACGGTGTGCCCGCGTGTTTGATAGAGGACACAGGCGACGCGCCTGTACCGCCGTCAAAACCTGACACCACAATGTGATCCGCCTTGGCTTTAGACACACCCGCTGCCACTGTGCCTACGCCCACTTCGGAAACTAATTTCACCGAAATTGACGCAGTGGGATTGGAGTTTTTCAAATCGTGAATCAGCTGCGCTAAATCTTCGATGGAATAAATATCGTGATGCGGCGGCGGTGAAATCAAGCCCACGCCAGGTACTGAGAAACGCAATTTAGCGATGTACTCGGACACTTTGCCGCCGGGTAATTGACCGCCTTCACCAGGCTTCGCGCCTTGCGCCATCTTGATTTGAATCTGATCGGCACTCGCCAAGTATTCAGCGGTGACACCGAAACGTCCCGACGCAACTTGCTTGATGCGTGAACGCAGCGAGTCGCCGGGCAACATTTTTCGATCGGCTTCGATACGATTTTTGCCGATGATGTCGGACAACATTTCGCCGCCTTTGAACACGCCAAAACGTGCCGCATCTTCACCGCCTTCACCCGTGTTCGACTTGCCGCCAATACGGTTCATCGCGATTGCCAGCGTGGTGTGCGCTTCCGTAGAAATCGAGCCTAAGGACATCGCGCCTGTGACAAAACGCTTGACGATTTCTTTCGCGCTATCAACTTCAGTCAAAGGTACCGCCGCACCGACAGGCTTGATTTCAAACAGGCCGCGCAGCGTTTTCAGCTTGGTCGCTTGCTCGTTAATCAGGCTGGCGTATTCCTTGTAAGTCGCGGCGTTATTGGTGCGCGTGGCGAGTTGCAATTTCGCAATCGAGTCTGGTGTCCACATGTGTTCTTCGCCGCGTACGCGATACGCGTATTCGCCGCCTGCTTCCAACATGCTCGCCAGCACAGGGTCGTTACCGAACGCGCTGCGATGCGTGCGCGCGGTTTCTTCAGCCACTTCGCTCAAACCAATACCTTCGATTTGTGTTGCTGTGCCGCTAAAAAATTCCGCGACAAAACTAGCGTTCAAGCCAATCGCTTCAAAAATTTGTGCGCCGCAATACGATTGATAAGTCGAAATACCCATCTTGGACATGACTTTCATCAAGCCTTTGTTGATGGCTTTGATAAAGCGTTTTTTGGCTTCTTTCGCATCGACATTAGCGGGCAATTTCATCGCCATAATGGTTTCATAAGCCAACCACGGACACACCGCTTCCGCGCCATAGCCCGCCAACAAAGCGAAGTGATGCACTTCACGCGCCGAACCTGTATCGACTACCAAGCCCGTGCTGGTGCGCGAACCTGCGCGCACTAAATGCAAATGAACTTTTGAAGTCGCCACCAAAGCAGGAATCGCAATGCGCGCCGCTGACATGGCGCGATCCGACAAAATCAATACGTTGTAACCACTTGCCACCGCGCTATCCGCCGCGTCGCATAAGGCTTGCACAGCATCGGCACAACCAGCCGCACCGAGTTCGGCGGGGTAAGTCATATCTAACACGAGGCTGCGATATTGCCCGTCGGTCACGCTGTCGATGTTGCGCAATTTGGCGATGTCGTCATTCGACAACACTGGTTGATGCACTTCTAAACGCAAGGTCGGATTGACTTCGTTGATGCCCAATAAATTCGGCTTAGGACCAATAAAGGAAGTCAGCGACATGACGATTTCTTCGCGTATCGGGTCGATAGGCGGGTTGGTCACTTGCGCAAACAGTTGTTGGAAATAATCGTAGAAGGAGCGATTTTTATTCGACAACACTGCCAGCGCAGCATCCGTTCCCATCGAACCCGTCGGCTCTTCGCCCGCTGCCACCATAGGTGCGAGAATAAATTTCACATCCTCTTGCGAGTAGCCAAACGCTTGTTGTGTATCGAGCAAGGAGGCGTTTAGTTTTTGCGGCGCATCCACCGTTGGCAAATCCGCCAAGAAGTAGCGCGACTTTTCTAACCAGCGCGCATAGGGTTTCGCCGTGGCGATTTTTTGTTTCAGTTCGCTGTCATCGACGATGCGTCCTTCGTCCATATTGATGAGGAACATTTTGCCCGGTTGCAAACGCCATTTTTTGACGACCTTGCTGGCAGGAATCGGCAACACACCCATCTCGGAAGCCAGCAACACTACGTCATCATCGGTAATCAAATAGCGCGCAGGACGCAAACCGTTACGATCCAATGTGGCACCGATCATGTGACCGTCGGTAAACGCCACGGCGGCAGGGCCGTCCCACGGCTCCATCAACGCGGCGTGATATTCGTAAAACGCACGACGTTCCTCGTCCATCAGCGGATTGCCCGCCCATGCTTCAGGAATCAAAATCATCATCGCGTGCGGCAGCGAATAACCACCCGCCACCAGTAGCTCTAAAGCGTTATCGAAACACGCTGAATCGGACTGACCATCAACGATGAGCGGCCACAATTTTTCTAAATCTTCACCTAACAAGGGCGACGACATCGCGGCATGGCGCGCTGCCATCCAGTTGACGTTGCCGCGCACGGTGTTGATTTCGCCGTTGTGCGCAATCATGCGGAACGGATGCGCCAAATCCCAGGTTGGGAAGGTGTTGGTGGAGAAACGTTGATGTACCAGTGCCAGCGCGCTAATCAGCGTGGCATCTTGCAAATCGAGGTAGTACTTACCGACTTGATCCGCCAACAACATCCCCTTGTAAACGATGGTGCGCGACGACAGCGACGGGCAATAAAAGCCTTTGCCTTGCGCGTTAGCCAGCCCGCGTATCGCGTGTTCCATCGTCTTACGAATCACAAACAATTTGCGTTCAAACGCATCTTGGTCGGCGCAGTTTGCGCCCTTGGCGATAAACACTTGACGTACCACAGGCTCAACCAATTTCACGCTTTCGCCCAAAATGGTGCTGTCCACCGGCACATCGCGCCATGCCAATAAAGATTGACCTTCTGCTGCGATTTTTGCCGCGATAACTTGTTCGCACGCGGCACGCGCTGCGGCATCGCGTGGCAAAAATACCATCGCTACACCGTAGCTGCCCAGTGCTGGCAATTCGACTTTTAATGCCGCGCATTTGGCGCGCAAAAATGCGTCTGGCACTTGCAACAAGATCCCCGCGCCGTCACCTGCCAAGGGGTCAGCACCGACCGCACCACGATGCGTCAGATTCTCTAAAATCTTCAGCCCTTGGCTGACCATGTCATGGCTTTTTTTACCCTTGATGTGAGCGACAAACCCCACGCCACAGGCATCGCGCTCTTGTCTTGGATCGTACAAACCTTGCTGCATCGGCAAAGAAGAATTGCTCACGGCATTACTCCAGTAAATTCAAATATCAGGTGTTTAAGCAAAAAAAGTGACGACAGATTGTCGCCACAACAGAACCATTGCAAAAACGAAAGGGCGGGGATATTACCTTGTTAGCCCCGCTTGGGCAACCGCCGCGCCATGAATCTACGGGCTAAATAGATTGCTTTAGCTACGCACCCGTTTTCCATTATAAAATTACCGCTGTGACCTTAAATTTATTCACTGCCCCTACACTTGCCATCATGTTAAATCACGCTACTTTTGCGATTCCTGCCAGCACGCTGTTATTGCTCGCTGGCGCGGCATATGCCGAAAGTGAGCCCGATTATTTGCAAGAATTTCCCGTGGTATTGAGTGCAGCGCGCCTGAACCAGCCTTTGTCCGAAGCCCCCAATGCCATGACGGTCATCGATCGCGCCATGATTACGGCATCGGGCTTACGCAGTTTGCCCGACGTGTTTAAGTTGGTGCCAAGCATGTATGTCAGTTATTACAAGGGTTCGCAGCCGATTGTGTCCTACCACGGTTCATTCGATCAATATGCGCACTCCATGCAAGTGCTCATCGACGGGCGCAGCGTCTATATGCCGCCCACCAGTTTGGTAGATTGGGCGGCGTTGCCGATTACCTTGGCGGACATCGAACGCATTGAAGTGATAAGGGGTCCTGCGGCGGCATCGTATGGCGCGAACTCGGTACATGGCGTGATTAACATCATCACGCGCGATGCGGGGGCGCAACACGGCAGCTCGGTAGCAATCACGCGTGGCACGAAAGGCATCAACGATGTGCAAGGACAGTTTGGTGCGCATCGCGAACAGTTTGATTATCGTATGACCTTAGGCTACACCGCCGACAACGGTTATGACGACCGTACTGCTACGCATTTGCCGAGTGCTTTTGCGCCCGACATGAACAACAGCAACGACAGCAATCAAGCGCGTTTACTCAATTACCGCGCCACTTATTACCCCAACAATCGCGATAGTTTTGATGTGCAACTAGGGGGCAATCGCGATGTGCAAGGGGTGGGCTTTTGGGACAGCCAAAGCCAACTCAATCCTTTTCACGATTTGATTAACACCAGCAGCTTGCAAATGCTCACTTGGCTGCATCAAACCGATAACCACAGCGAAGTCAGCACGCGCCTCGCGCATACACTGAGCCGCACGCAAGAACGTTTTTCACCCGGATTGATTCCTCAAGCGGCGAGTTCTAATGTCTCAGCGAGTCGCAGCGTGTTGACGGTGCAACACAATGTGCCTCTCAGCGAGGTGCAGCGCGTGGTGTATGGCGTGGAACTCAATCAAGATCAGGCGCAAGGTCAGGTCAACTATCTAGGTGCCGTTCATCACAACGCCGTCAGCCTGCCCGCTACACGCTTATTTGCACACGATGAATATCGTGTGACTGAGCAGCTCATCAGCAACTTAGGCGCAATGTGGGAACACGAAGGGCAACATGGCACGAAGTTTTCGCCGCGCGGCTCGTTCAATTTTCATCTCAGCGCGGAACACACGCTGCGCGTCGGGGCATCACGCGCATATCGCACGCCGTCTATCGCCGAAAATTACAACTCGCCCGCGCTGGCGTATCAAATTGGCGACCGCTTTACGGTAGGCACGCGCCGCTTAAATTTAGCTTCAGAAAAAATCTTGTCGCGCGAAATCGGCTATCTAGGGCAATTTAATCAACGCGCCAGCAGCTTGGATATACGCGTGTTCAATGACCAATTCAGTGACGTGATTTATCCCATCGCGAACGGTTTTGCCAACGGTTTAGCGGGCAGCTATAACGGCATCGAAACCACCTTCAAACACAGCTTTAGCAGCGACACACACCTGACCTTTAACCATGCGCGTGAATATGCCCGCAGCAATGTCAACGCGCTGCAAGCAGGGCAAGGCGATTTGCTCGCCGCGAGTACGCCCGTGAATACCGTCAGCGCGCTGTTCGCGCAACAATTCGCCAAGCAATTTGGCTATAGCGTGGCGTACTACCAACAAGGTGCGTTACAACCTTTTGACCGTGGCAGCACCGACTATCAGCGTATGCACAAACGCGTCGATGTGCGCGTAACGCAAGGTCTGCAAACTTGGTTAGGGGTGCATGGCGAAGTGGCGTGGGTCGTGCAAAATTTATTCAAAGATAACTACACCGAATATGTCGCCAGCAATGTGTTTAACCAGCGCACTTATGTCACGCTGAAACTTGATTTTTAACCTAGCAAAAGTGGTGAGTGGAAGCCCGCTGAAGCTCTCCCACGCAGTGCCGCCCCATTTACCACTTTATATTTATGCCTTTCCAAAATCCTAGCATCACTGACATCCGCAGCCTATTGCAATCCGTCAAAAGCATCGCTGTGGTCGGGCTTTCGCCTAATCCTGCCCGTCCCAGTTTTCGGGTCGCGCAAGGTTTGCAAAGTCGCGGCTATCAAATTATTCCCGTGCGCCCGCTGGTGGACGAGGTGTTAGGGCAACGTGCGTATGCTGACTTGGCAAGTCTGCCGCAGCGTCCCGACCTCGTGGAAGTGTTTCGTGCCTCGGAATTTGTCGCGGAAATTGTCGAGAGTTGCATCACGCTCGGCATTAAAAATCTCTGGTTGCAAGACGGCGTAATCGACGCGACCGCCGCACTGCGCGCACAAGCGGCGGGCATCACGGTGGTGATGAATCGCTGTATGTGGCGCGACTGCGTGCAACTATGCGATGGCTTTGAACCCAATGACTAACAAGCGTTGCGTGTGGGCGGGCGATGATGTTTTGTATCAGCGTTATCACGACACGGAGTGGGGCGTGCCGCTGCACGATGATGACAAACTGTTTGAGTTGTTGATTTTGGAAGGCGCGCAAGCGGGTTTGAGCTGGATTACCATTTTGCGTAAACGTGAAAATTATCGCGCCGCTTTGGATAATTTTAATGCGCAAAAAATCGCACTGTATCGCCCTGAAAAAATCGCATCGCTGATGCAAAATTCAGGCATTGTGCGCAACCGTTTGAAACTCAATTCTGTGGTGATTAACGCGCAACAATTTTTAGCCGTGCAAGCCGAATTCGGCAGCTTCAATCAATTTATTTGGCAGTTCGTTGGTGGCGCGCCGCTACAAAATGTGCGACGCGATATGTCGCAAGTTCCCGCGAGCACCGCCGAGTCAGATGCGATGAGTAAAGCGTTAAAAAAGCGTGGCTTTAAGTTTGTCGGCAGCACCATTTGCTATGCGTTTATGCAAGCAACAGGCATGGTGAATGACCATACGACAGATTGTTTTAGACATTTAGAAATCAGCAAAGGATAGCGATGAAATTTTCAAAAATGCACGGCGCGGGCAATGACTTTGTGGTGATTGATGGCGTGCGCCAAGACATTGCCCTTAGCCCCGAACAGTTGCGCTTATTGGCGGACAGAAATTTTGGTGTGGGCTGCGACCAAATTTTGTTGGTGGAAAAAGCGCATAGCAAAGAAGCCGATTTTCGCTATCGCATTTTTAATGCGGATGGTGGTGAAGTGGAGCAATGCGGCAATGGCGCGCGCTGTTTTGTGCGCTTTGTGCATGAACAAAAACTCACCAGCAAACGCGAAATTATTGTTGAAACTAAGAATGGTTTAATCGTGCCGCGTTTGGAAAACGACGGGCGCGTCACGGTGAATATGGGCGCGCCCGTATTTGACCCTGAGCGCATCGCATTTACTGACGGCACAGGCGCGATTAGCGAACCGCTGCAAGTCGGCACGACGACCTTGCAAATCAGCGCGGTGTCGATGGGCAATCCACACGCGGTGCAGGTGGTGGACGATGTGGAGACGGCGGATGTCGCGACGCTCGGTCCGCTGATTGAACGTCACCCACGTTTTACTAAGCGCGTTAACGCGGGCTTTATGCAAATCGTCGATGCGCACAGCATCAAGTTGCGCGTCTATGAACGTGGTTCGGGCGAAACCTTGGCGTGTGGCACGGGCGCGTGCGCGGCGGTGGTGGCAGGCATCCGACGCGGCTTGCTGCAAAGCCCCGTACATGTCGCGACACGCGGCGGCGCGTTGAGCATCGCGTGGGAGGGCGAACAAACGCCTGTGTTGCTAACCGGTCCGGCGATTACCGTATTTACAGGCGAAATCGCCATTTAGGAAAAGATATGAGAGCCGAAGACGTAGCGCAGTATTTAGCCGATAACCCGAAATTTTTTGAAGCACATCTCGACACCTTGGGGCGCATTATTTTGCCGCACCCGCATGGCGGTCGCACCATTTCGCTAGGCGAGCGGCAACTGCTGGCGGTGCGTGAAAAGAACAAAGAGTTAGAAAAAAAGTTGCACGATTTATTGCTATTCGCCAAAGAAAATGACGCGCTGCAAAGCAAGGTACAGGAGTTTGTGGTAACGCTATTTGCAGCGCGTGATTTGGCGACCTTGCAAGACATGATTCCGCATTTATTAAGCGATATTTTTAGTGTGCCGCACAGCGTGTTACGCCTCTGGCAAATCAACGCGCCGAGCGCGGAAGTGCTGGCGTTTGCTGAAGCACAAGTGCATCCCGTGTGCTTGCATCACGCCGCGCACGACAGCGGCGCGTGGTTTGCAGCGAGTGCGGCGAGCTTGCATTCGTTTGCCTATTTGCCGCTCCCTGCGGGTGCAGAAACAATCGGCATGTTGGTGCTCGCCAGCGAAGACAAGCAACGCTTTTATCCCGAAATGGGTACGGTGTTTTTGCAGCGCATCGCCGAGGCAGTTGCCGCCGCTTTGCATCCTTATCTCACGCATTAAATGTCCCTCGCGCCACAACTAGAAAGCTATTTGCAAGGCTATTTGGCATGGCTGCGTTTTGAAAAACGCTATTCCGAGCTGACCGCGCAAAGTTACGCGCGCGACTTGCATTGTTTGTTTGAGTTACTCGGCAATAAGTCATTAGCCAGCGTGGACGCAACAAAGATTCGCGGTTTTGTGCGTAGCTTGAGTGGTAAGGGCTTAGGCGGACGTTCTTTGGCGCGTGTGCTGTCCGCTTGGCGTGGCTTTTTTAATTATTTAATCCGCGATTGCGGCTACACCGCCAACCCCTGCATCGGCGTGCGCGCCCCGAAAATTGACAAGGCTTTGCCGCAGGCTTTGTCGGTCGAGCAGTCGATGCGCTTGATGGAAATTAACCATGACACGCTTGCCGCGATACGCGATCAAGCCATGTTAGAGCTGCTCTATACAGCGGGGATACGCTTAGCAGAGATGGTCAGTTTAGAGGCGGTTGCGCTGCCTGCGGCACTGAGCGCAGGTGAACTTATCGTAACGGGTAAAGGCAACAAACAGCGCGTTGTGCCGCTGGGGAGTTTTGCGATTACCGCTTTGCAAGCCTGGCTGGCGGTACGCGAGCAACTCGCCCAGCCCGATGAAACCGCCTTGTTTGTCGGCGCGCGCGGGCTACGCATCGCGCATCGCGTGGTGCAATTACGCTTAAAACAATGGGGCATCACGCAAGGCATTACTAGCAGCGTCCATCCACATTTATTGCGCCACAGCTTTGCCACGCAGGTGCTGCAATCGTCAGGCGATTTGCGCGCCGTGCAAGAAATGTTAGGACACGCCAGCATCAGCAGCACGCAGATTTACACCCATTTAGATTTTCAATACTTGAGCAAAATTTACGATACGGCTCACCCTAGAGCTAAACGAAAAACATAAAAAATATGACTGATAAAAAACCAACTTCCACACGCAATAATGCCTCATCAGGCAAACGCGATTTTCGTAAACGCACCCGCGCGCACACGCCTGCCAGCACGCCGCGCGAGAGCAGTGCGCCGCGCGCAGGCGATGCGCATGCCGCGCCAACTATCGTGCTGGCAACGGGGCGCGAAAAATCTTTGCAGCGTCGTCATCCGTGGATTTTTTCGGGCGCGATTGAGCGCGTTGATGGCGCGCCTAAAAATGGACAAACGGTTGCGGTAAAAAGTAGCGACGGCGAATTTTTGGCGTGGGCGGCTTACAACGCCGCTTCGCAAATCAGTGCTCGGGTGTGGTCGTGGCGTGCTGACGAAACCATAGCCGCAGATTTTTTTGCACGCAAAATCGCCAACGCATTAGCGGCGCGCACTGGCTACCCTCGCCCGCTTGCGGGAGAGGGGCGGGGGGTGAGGGAATCCAGCAGCGGGATGCGTTTAATTCACGCCGAATCGGATGGCTTGCCAGGGCTCATCGTTGACCAATATGGCGCGGTGTTAGTCATGCAAATCGGCAGCGCGGGGGCGGAATTTTGGCGCGACACGATTGCTGATGTGCTGCAAAAATTATGCAATCCCGTGTGTATTTACGAGCGTTCCGATTCCGATTCGCGCGGCCTGGAAGGCTTGCCTGAACGCAATGGCGTGTTGCGCGGTGTGTTGCCCGAACAGGTTGACGTCGTTGAACACGGCTTGCGTTTTAACGTCGATGTGGCGGACGGGCAAAAGACTGGATTTTATTTAGATCAACGCGACAATCGCGCGCTTACCGAAACCATCGCGCGTGATAAAACCGTGCTGAATTGTTTTTGCTACACGGGTGGTTTCTCTCTTTATGCCTTACGCGGCGGGGCGAAATCGGTGTTGTCGATAGATGCGTCAGCCGATGCCTTGCGCATTGCGGAGGGCAATTTAATCGCCAATGGTTTGGACGCGAATGCCGCCGAATGGCAGTGTGACGATGTGTTTTTAGCCTTGCGCAAATTACGCGATCAAGGCAAAAAATTTGATGTGATTATTCTCGACCCACCTAAGTTTGCACCCACCGCCGCCTTCGCCGAAAAAGCCGCGCGCGGTTACAAAGACATCAATCTGCTCGGCTTCAAATTGCTCAATCCTGGCGGCTTGTTGGCGACTTATTCTTGCTCAGGCGGCATCAGCGAAGACTTGTTCCAAAAAATTATCGCGGGGGCGGCATTAGATGCGGGCGTTGATGCGCAAATCGTGCGCCATCTACACGCCAGTGCCGACCATCCCGTGTTGCTAAGCTTCCCCGAAGGCGCGTATTTGAAAGGCTTGCTGCTGCGCGTAGCGGGCTAGGGGCTGGCTAGCGGCATTGCTACTCGACCTGCATCGCAGATAATTTTTATCGGCACTGTTATGATTTGAACCATGCGCCTCACCTCCTCACAACAAATCACGATATGCACAACGGTTGCCGAATTAGTCGGTGCGGAGGCGCGCGTGTGGCTATTCGGCTCGCGCTGCAATGATGCGGTGCGGGGTGGCGATGTCGATTTACTGATTGAAAATGCTACGTTGCCCTCGTTGTTGCAGCGCGCGCAAATTAAATTGAGCTTAGAAGCGAGCTTAGCGATGCCTGTCGATATTATTGCCATGCGGCGCGGCGCAGCACCCAGTGCATTCCAACAAATTGCCTTAGCAACAGGCATTCCACTCGGTGGCACACAATGAACGAAACCATCCTCACCGCCGAGCGGCAACACCTTGCCAACTTGCTCGAAGCCATCCAACGCTGCGCCTATTTTTTGCACGCATCCGAACAAAAAATAAACTGGCCACTCACCGCCACGCAACTCGCACAACGCAAAAAAGACCCGCAGCTATTTGAATCATTAGCGGCTATCAATGAACGCTTTGCCAAACTACAAGACACCTTAGGTGCGGCGATGCGGCATAGCGCGATGTTGATGAGCGAACCCACCGACAGCTTTCTAAAAGTATTGTCGTTTTTTGAAAAGAACGGCGTAATTAGCAGTGTCTCCGCATGGCAACTGTGTCGTGCCGCGCGCAACTTAGCGGCACATGATTACGAAGTTGATTACGCCGCCATTGCCGAACACTTCAATACCCTGCACGACTTACAAGGCATGTTGTATCAAACCTCTGTACGCTTGCTGGCGCACACCTTGGAGAATTTAGCGGTTGCTCCCGCCAGCTCGGACTTTACTCAAGAATTCACCCGTATTGCGGCATAACAGCTCGCACGACATCGTCGGTCTCCTACCGTTGCTTTTGTTACGCCGTCGTAACAAAACTAGGCTTTATTAAACTTTTGTTAAATCTGCATGACAGCTATTGCCAGTAATTTTCTCCTGCGCATAATGCGCGCCAGAAATTCTCAACCGAGGATTTTCTTAACCCAACTAGCGGCGCGTGCCGCTGGTACGAATGACAAACTTTAGGAGTTTTATATGCAAAAGAAACTGATCGCATTGGCTGTTGCTGCTGCTTTGACTGCACCTGCTTTGGCTTTGGCTGATAGCGCAAACGTGTCTGTGTACGGTGTCGTGGATGCGGACGTAGAACTGGTTAAATCTGACAAAGTTGCCGCAACTGCTCCTGGCAGCCGTGGTCGTGTTACTTCAAACGCATCGCGTTTGGGTGTTAAGGGCGAAGAAAATGTAGGCAATGGTTTGACTGCATTTTTCCAAGCTGAAACGCGCGTGAATTTGATGGGTAATGAATTTGCGACTACTAGTAATGCTGGTGGTGGTACAACTCAAACCAATCTTGGCGTGTTTAACGGTATGCGTAATAGCAATCTTGGTTTGAAAGGTGATTTCGGTACGGCATTTATCGGTAACTGGGATACCCCATTCAAAGTTGCGCATAACAAAGTAGAGTTGTTCGATAACACTTCTATCGCCACTAACACCGCTTTGTTGGGCGCTGGTCCAGCAAAATTCAACTTGCGTCAAAACAGCTCTGTTCAATACTGGTCTCCAGTAATGTCTGGCTTCCAAGTTAAAGGTGCTTACAGCACTGTGAATGCAACCGTTGAAAATCCAACCGCAGGTGCTGGTGCAAACGCTGCAAACAACTTGGGTACGCCTAATCTGATGTCGTTCTCTGCTGCTTACGACCAAGACGGTATCTACGTTGCTTTGGCAACTGAACAGCATAAAAACTTCTCAGTTACTGCAACAACAACAGGCTCAAAAGAAAGCGCAAATCGTTTGGTTGCGGCTTACAGTTTGGATGCGATGCAAGTTGGCGTTACCTATGAAAGCATGACTGCAACAACCACTGCTGGCGTTGACACCAAGAAAAATACTTTCGCTTTGTCAGGCAAGTATGCAATGGGTGCAAACAACTTCGGTTTGTCATACACACAAGCTGGCGATAACAGTGGTGCTGCGAACGTGAACACAGGCGCGAAACAAATCTCATTGCGTTACGGTTATGCAATGACGAAGCGTTCAGAAGTTTATGGTATGTACACACAGTTGGCTAACAAGGCAGCGGGTACTTACAACTTTGTTGACGTTGCACCTTTGGCATCAACTGCTGGCGCAACTTTGTCAGGTTTCGGTGTAGGCGTACGTCACTCATTCTGATAAAACTACTAGCCAATCGACTAAGCTGCAAAATACCGCAGCAAGTCGCTGGTTATAATAACTTCAACTAGCCCGCAACGGCTAGGCTAAGTTGAGTTAGAAAACTAAAAACGAGTCTCCTAGGAGGCTCGTTTTTTTATGGGCTGATGTTGCCACAGGCAACGCGTGTCGCAAAAAAACCACATGCGCGTGTTAATGCGTTGCTTCGTTTGGGGCGATGCGCATAATCCGCCCCTGAAATTCTCAACCGAGAGTTTTTGAACACAGTTACTGGCATGTGCCGCTAACGCTCACCTAAGGAGTTTTATATGCAAAAGAAACTAATTGTATTGGCTGTTGCTGCTGCTTTGACTGCACCTACTTTGGCTTTGGCGGATAACGCGAACATCACTTTTTACGGCAAAGCGCATCTGTCTTTAGACAGCAATAACGGCAATGCTGGCACGACAGCAACAGGTACTAAAAACGGTTTGAACCTGACCAGCAACTCATCACGTTTTGGTTTGAAAGGTGCTGAAGATTTGGGCGGCGGCGTGAATGCCATTTATCAATACGAAACTGAAGTATTGGCACAAGGCGGTAATAGTTTGTTAGGCGCGCAACGCGACACCTATCTGGGTCTTAAAGGTGGCTTAGGTACGGTGGTTGCAGGTCGTTTGCCGCTGGCAAATATGTACGCCAACGATGCCAACTTCTTTGGCGACAAAGTCGGCGATGCGGGCAATATGACCGCAGGTGGTTTTGGCGGTAACGGTGCGATTGCCGTGCCTAGCCGTTCGGGGCGTGCGATTGGCTATATGTCGCCCGCGTTTAGCGGCATGACAGTCACAGCGGGCTTTGTACCCAACTCAGCGCAATCTTTGAGCGGCGCATTTCCTGCTGGCACCACGCCTGCTACCACCAACTTTACTGGCGGCGCAACCCAAAACCAAGCGGACAAGGCATCTAGCTTTGCTTTGCGTGCAGCGTATGACCAAGATGGTATTTTTGGTGCATTTAACTACCTGAACTTAGGGGTTGCGGGTGTCAACGTGGCGAATGGCAGTTTAACGGGTGGTGCAGCAGCAGGTGCAAAGGTAACAGTCACTTCGTTTGCGGGCGGCTATAGTTTTGGGGTCGCGCAAGTGCGTGCGCAGTACGTTTTGACGGATGCCAATGCAGCAGCAACAGCCAATGTTTTAGCAGGTCGCACTGGCATGAAGCAAGGCGTATTCACAGTAGGCGGTCAATACAAGCTGTCAGAAACGGGCGCAATCAATGCACAAGTGGCTAAAGCGGGTGATGTGACGGTAAGCGGCGCATCACAAGCCAATAGCGGCGCAACTTTGCTGGCAGTTGGTTACGACTACAGCTTGTCGAAACGCACTACGGTGTACGGCGCGTATGCAAAAGTCAGCAACAAAGCGAATGCCGCGTTCTCTGCAACAGGCTATGCACACGGTGGTTTAACTACGCCAGGCGCGGGTAACAGCCCCAGCGCATTGTCAGTTGGCGTAATTCACAACTTCTAAAACACTGCTGGCGTAAGCCAGTTTGTTTGAGAAAGTAGCTAGTAAACGAGCCTCGTGAGAGGCTCGTTTTTTATTTGACAGGGTAACTTCAATTGGTGAATAATTAGTTGTTGAATTTTTCAACAATCTGCGAGGAAAGCAAAATGGCAACCGTAAATTTTAGTGTTCCAGAGGATGTTAAAGCGAGCTTCAATGAGGTGTTCAGTCAACAGAATAAAAGCGCGGTCATTGCGGAGCTGATGATCGAAGCGGTGGAGCGCGCGCGCAGTCGGCAACGTAGTCGCGATGCGATTAGCAACATCTTAGGACGACGTGACGCAGCACCTGTTTTATCGGATGCTGCTTTCCGTCAGGCACGCGAAGCAGGTCGCTCGTGATTTTAGTGTTGGATGCCAGCGTGGTGATTAAGTGGTTCTTTCGCAACCACCCCGACGAGCTTCATGCGCAACAAGCCTTGCAAATTCTGCGTGCGGTCAGCGACGGCGAGGTGGTGTTGCGTCAGCCACCACATTTTCTAGCCGAGGTCAGCGCAGTATTGGCGCGAGAAAGTGCTGAGCGTGCGCAGTTGGATATTGCCGATTTGCAAAATGTGGCGTGGCGCATCTGCGAGTCTGCCGCGATATATGCGACGGCGATTGACTTGGCGGCACACATGCAGCATCACTTGTTCGATACGCTTTATCATGCCGTGGCATTAAATGAAGCTGATGCGTTTTTAGTCACAGCTGATGAGCGTTATTACCACAAAGCCAAAGTTAAAGGACGCATTATTTTGCTAGAAAACTTTGTGCTAACGAGTGTTCATTAAGGAAATGGCTGGGTCGTTCCAACAGCTTTTCCGTTAGCGGCATAGCGACTTATCCCCTCTCCCACCAGTGGGCGAGGGGAGTAGAAATCAGAAAAGGAATGCCTTATGTTTAATTTAGATCGCGTCATTGTTGAGTTTGATAAAGGCTTGCGCACCTTGTTTAGTCAGGCACATAGCGCGCGCGCGTATCCCGATGCGGATGTTGCTGAAGCGGCATTGGATGCAGCAGAAAAGCAGCGCGCGCAAGGCTTGATGCGGGTCAATCACACGGGTGAAATTTGTGCACAGGCGTTGTATCAAGGTCAGGCACTCACGGCACGCTCGGTCGAGGTGCAAGCAAAATTGCATCACGCCGCAGCCGAAGAAACCGAACATTTGGCGTGGACGGCGCAGCGCGTGCATGAATTGGGCGGGCATTTGAGTGTATTGAATCCGCTCTGGTACAGCGGTTCGCTGGCGATGGGCGCGGTGGCGGGTTTGCTCGGTGATAAATGGAATCTGGGCTTTTTAGCCGAAACCGAACGCCAAGTCGGCGCGCATTTGCAAAGTCATTTGCAAAACTTGCCCGCCCAAGATGCCAAGAGCCGCGCCATCGTCACGCAAATGGCGAGCGATGAAGCGGCTCATGCGGCAATGGCAGTTGAGCTAGGTGGCGCACCCTTACCCGCCCCCGTGCAATGGGCGATGCAGCTCAATGGCAAGCTGATGACTAAGACGGCGTACTGGGTCTAGGCGGGTAAGTACGGCTTCACTTCTCATTGTTCACCCGCACCATTAAGGACGACATTTGTACAGCGAAAAAGTGCGGCTCCCTAAGGCGGTAGATTCGCCTTTCACCACGGTATCCGCACCCGCATCGACTGCATCATTGCGCGCCAGTTGATATAAATTTTCTTCAACTTCCGCCGCATCGCGCACGATAAAACCCATTTTTGCTAGCACGCTCACGGTGTTTTTACTGATGAGTTTGCAGCTCGCCACTTGATTGGCTTCGGCGAGCGACACGCGTTCTGCGCCTGCTTGTACGCCTATCAGCTTACTGGCGCAGCCCGTTAAACTAAGCACTAGGACAGCGGCAGTGATAGGCAAAATTGTGCTCGAAAATTTCATGACAGCTCCGTTCAAAAGGGTTGAGGGCAGCGAATATACTGGATTGAGTCCGTGCTGCGCAAATCCTCATTGCTATCGCTCGCCCGTTTCATTTACAACAGCTCAATTCTAAAATTATGCACACCCAAAAACTTGAAATTCAGCGCGATGTCATTTTCGGCGTTAGCTTTGCCTTGCTGGCTGCCATAGGCTTTTCCGCCAAGGCGATTCTGGTCAAGCTGGCGTATCTAGAACACGTCGATGCGATTACTTTATTAGCGTTGAGCTATGCGGGATCGACTTAGTTTTTTGCACGATGGATGTTTTTTGCAATCACTTGTGCTCGCACTACAGTGAGTTTAGCAGCGCATTATTTCACTCGCATTCCCGCTTCTGCACCGTCGTCTGGCGACAAAATAAACAGCCCTGGCGCGTCTCCCGACGCTGCCAATACCATGCCTTCCGACATGCCGAATTTCATTTTACGCGGCGCGAGATTCGCCACCATCACCGTCATGCGCCCCACTAATGTCGCTGGGTCGTAAGCCGACTTGATACCCGCGAACACTGTGCGCGGATTGGCTTCGCCGATGTCCAGCGTCAATTTCAATAATTTTTCTGCGCCTTCGACATGTTCCGCATTGACGATTTTTGCGACACGCAAATCAATCTTGTTGAAGTCCTCAATCGAAATAAGTGGTGCAATAGCACCGACGACCACCCCCTCGCCCTTTAAGGGAGAGGGTTGGGGTGAGGGTAAAAGCGTCGTAGCAACAGGACTCTTGATTACTTCCGCCGCAGGCATACTTTGTTTATTCGCTTCCACCATCGCTTCGATCAGTTTGGGGTCGATGCGCGTTGCCAAGTGCGCATAGTCGTTAATTTTTTCGCTCAAAAATTGTTCAGCATCAGACCATTGCAACGGTGCGACATTCAGAAATTGCTCAACCTGTTCAGCGAGCTTAGGCAAGATAGGTTTCAAATATAAGGTGAGTAAGCGGAACATATTTAGACTCACCGTGCACACCTCGTGCAGACGGGCTTCCTGACCTTCTTGTTTGGCTAATGCCCACGGTGCTTGCTGCGCGACATACTCGTTAGCTCTATCCGCCAAACGCATAATTTCGCGTATCGCTTTGCCGAAATCACGCTGTTCGTAAGCCGTCGCAATCAAGCCTTTTGCGGCGATAAACTCTTGCAACAAAGCGTTGTTCGCTTGCGCCTCGGTCGCCAACTCGCCAGCAAACTTTTTGCTAATAAAGCCCGCCGTGCGACTCGCAATGTTGATGTATTTGCCGACCAAATCGGAATTCACGCGCGCCACAAAATCTTCCAGATTTAAGTCGATGTCTTCCATCGTACCGTTGAGTTTGGCGGCGTAGTAGTAGCGTAAATACTCAGGGTTTAAGCCTTGCTTGAGGTAACTGTCGGCGGTGATAAAGGTGCCGCGCGACTTGCTCATTTTTTCGTTGTTTACGGTCAAAAATCCGTGCGCGAAAATTTGTGTGGGTGTGCGCAAGTTGGCGAATTTCAACATCGCGGGCCAGAACAGCGAATGGAAATACAAAATATCTTTGCCGATAAAGTGATATAGCTCGGTCTTGGAATCGGTGTTCCAAAACTCATTAAAC
>JARCRQ010000074.1 GCA_029850585.1 Sideroxydans sp. | reverse complement strand
CGATACAGCGGGTCGTGCAATACGGCGTAGCAATAATTGAAAATGGCTTGTTTGGTGATTGAACGTCCCTCACCCCAACCCTCTCCCACCAGTGGGCGAGGGAGCGAAACTGCGCCTCGCTTGGTCTGTTTCGCGGCTTTGTTCCCCTCGCCCGCTTGCGGGAGAGGGGCTAGGGGTGAGGGGGCTTGGTAGTGCTGTTGAAATTCTTTAAGTGCCCAGTCGGTGATGTTGTCGAACGCAACGCCATCACGATAAATAAATTGTGGAAGGAACTGAGCGTCACCAGTTAAATGCAGGTCAGGCATTGCGTTCGTTGCTAATGCGCTGAAGTTTTTACTACTTCCTGGATCAATACAAATCAATGAATTACTTAGGAGCAAGTCATTCCCAAATGTTTGATAGTGATTGTCTGTTAAACGATGGTTAAGCATTTTCTCTGAGTAGTGCTTAACCATGAAAAATGGTCGATAGGCAACATTACCAACCATGTCGCTCTTAAATTCCCCACATTTCTTTTTTGCGTCTTTATGAGCTACGAGTGATGAACTCCACTTAATCGAATAGTCGTGAGCTAGGCTATTCAAATTAGCGTTATATTTTTTGATGAAGTAACTAATTTTCAGCTTTAGTGATTCAGTCGAAAGGTCATAAACCCAATCATCACGATTCGTATTTACGCCCAAGGAATACAACTTAAAAATCGCCCGTTCTTTGCCCACTGTTTTCGCCGCCTTGGTTTCTTTGTTCGCCAGCGGCAACAGCGTGTCAAAATCGTTGTCGGTGAGGTTTACCCAGTTGTGATTTTTGTCGGGCTGCACCTGTTCAAACGCCAAGTGGCGCATCGGATGGTTAGCTAAAAAGCCGAGTTTTTCTTCGGCGCTTTCCAGTTCGGGGCGGCGGTTGTAATAGATGCGCGCAGGCGATTTTTGTAGGAGCGGCTTTAGCCGCGAAGTGCTGTTCGCGGCTAAAGCCGCTCCTACATTGGCGTTAGATTTTTTAATAAAGAAGCTAATCGCTACGCCAGTTTGAATACCGAATACATTGTTTTTTGTGCCGCTTAATTTCGGGTTGGCGCGCACGTCGCCGCCTAAATCCACCACATAAATATCGCTGAATTCTTGCGCCACGGTTTTGCGAAATCCATCAAAAGTTCGGCTTTCAATAAAGCTGCGATTGGTCACAAACGCCAGCACGCCGTTGTCGCTCAAACGGTCGCTTGCCCAGCGAAAAAAGCGCGCATACATATCAAAACCTTTTTGCTTGGCTTGCGCCGAGCTTGCGCTGAGATATGTATTTTTAATACGTTCATCTATGTCTTTATATTCGCGATTTTTATTGTTGTCGTTTTCATTGGCTTGATTGGCGTTGTACGGCGGATTGCCGATGACGACGCTAATTTTTTTGCTGTTTTGGCGTTTGATACGCACCACGTTTTCTTCGCTCACACCGCCAAAAATATCGCCCGTTGTGCCCGTCGCGGCGGTGTGCAGCCCGACGTTATCAAGCGTATCGACAAAACATAAATTGGGAAATTCTTCGTACTGCCCGCTAATCGCGGCGTAGGTGGCTTCGATATTTAGGTTGGCAACGTAATAGGGAAGAATGGCGACTTCGTTGGCGTGCAGCTCGTGTTGATATTTGTGTTTGAGCTTGGCGGGCTGCCCGCGAAAGTGTTCCAGCAATTCGCAAATAAATGTGCCTGTACCCGTGGCGGGGTCGAGAATTTCTACGTCTTTGTCGATGAGGTTTTTGCCAAAATGTTGCTCGGTCAACCAGTCCGCGCCGTCTATCATAAATCGCACGATTTCATTCGGCGTATAGACCACACCCAAGCGGTCGGCGGCTTTGGCGTTATAGACTTTGTAAAAATTTTCGTAGATAACTTTGAGGAAAGTTTGCTTCTCGCCGTGGCTGCTGATTTGCGCAGCGGCGGCGCGGATTGCGGCGTAATAAGTTTCTAAACCTTTGAGCGTTTGCTTCTTCAAACTACCCGTAAAAAATTCACCTTCCAGCGCGTACAGCTCACGCGCCACGTTGTTGTGCTGGTGAAAATCGCTGTCGTCAAAAACCTTGGCAAAAATCTCTTCGGTGAGGATGTGCTGAATCAGCATTTCGCGCACATCGGCATCGGTGAGGTTGGGATTGATGGCTTCTTGCGCATGAGCAAGGAATTTTTTCTCGGCACGGCGAAAACTTTTATTGTTGTCGTGTTGCAGCGCAATCATCTCGCGCAAGCCTTGCAGCACGGCAGGTAAATCGGTTTTGAATTGCTCAACGGCGGTGCGAAACCCGGCGATTTCTGGACGCTCAAAACTAAAAAATAGTTTCAATAATTGCGCCAAAGCATGTGTGTCCGTCATGTCGCAACGCAACACCTCGTTACGGTTTTGCCACAACACTGCGGTGACATCATCGGAAAAAATAATGTTGTCCTGTGGATAGCCTTTTTTGAATTTTTTAACGACCTCTTCATCCAGCTTGTCGTCCGCGTCTTTGGCTTCCCAATAACCCAGCGGCATCCGTAATTCATGTAGCAACGCACCATCGAGCATGATGTTGGTTTTGGTCGCGGTTTTGAGCGGATATTCGGCAATAAACACCAAGCTCTGCTGCTTGCCCCATGCCTTGAGCAAATCCTTAAAGGCTTCGCGCACGATGGTTTCGCGGCTGCTGCCACTGATTTTTTTTATCAAATCGAGTTGCTTCAGGTAGTCGTTGATTAGCAGTTGGCTCATGTTAAAAAATCATCCTCGGTGCAAATTAGGTGGCGCAAATTTATTCGCAACTATGAAGCCGTGCGACGCATCACAGCTTCAATTTCGCTCACTGTTTTCGGCGCGGCTTGCGTTAACACTTCGTTGCCGTGTTGCGTCACCAGCACATCGTCTTCGATGCGGATGCCGATGTTCCATAAGGCGAGCGGCACGTTGTCGGCGGGGCGGATATAGCAGCCGGGTTCGACGGTCAGCACCATGCCCGCTTGCAGCGCGCGCCAGTCGTCATTGATTTTGTAATCGCCGACATCGTGTACGTCCATGCCTAGCCAATGTCCAGTGCGGTGCATGTAAAACTGTTTGTAACTACCGCTTTCCAACACGCTTTCGACTGTGCCGTGACACATTTTCAGATCGATAAAACCTTGCGCCAAAACACGCAGCGCGGCTTCATGTGGTGCGTTCCAATGTTGTCCAATTTTTGCGGAATGGATGGCGGCGGTTTGCGCGGCGAGGACTAACTCATACACATCTTTTTGCGCGGCGGAAAATTTGCCGTTGACGGGGTAAGTGCGCGTGATGTCGGAGGCGTAACCTTGAAATTCGCAGCCCGCATCAATCAGCAATAAATCGCCGTCATTGAGTTTTGCATTGTTCTCGACATAGTGCAGCGTGCAAGCGTTCGCGCCGCCCGCGACGATGCTGGTGTACGCCGCATCGCGCGCGCCGTGACGACAAAATTCGTGCAGTAATTCGGCTTCAACTTGGTATTCAAATTGTCCCGCGCGAGTGAATTGCATGGCGCGTTGATGCGCGCCGCAGGAGATGCTGGCGGCGCGGCGCATCAGAGTTAATTCGTGCGCGTCTTTTAGCAAACGCTGTTCGTTTATCAGTTTGCAAATGTCGAATAATTGGTCGGGCGCACGCACGCCGCTGCGCGATTTTTCTTGCACCACTGCGCGCAATTTCAACAGGCGCGCATCCCATACGGCATCTGCGCCTAAGGGATAAAACAAGGTGGGCTGATTGCTCATTAGCTCAACTAATTTTTCGTCCAATTGCGCGACGGGAAATGCGGCATCAAAACCGAATTGTTCGCGCGCGCCGTCAGGACCAGCACGATGCCCGTCCCAAATTTCACGCTCTAAATTTTTTTCGCGGCAGAACAAAATGCTTTGTGGTTTATCGCCCGCAATCAGCACCAACACCGCTTCAGGCTCGGTAAATCCCGTTAAATAATAAAAGCTGCTATCGAAGCGATAGGCGTAATGCGCATCGCCGTTGCGCAGCATTTCGGGCGCAGTGGGAATGATGGCGATGCCAGGCGACATCTGATTTAACAGAGCGTGGCGACGATCGGCGTAAATTTTATTCATGGCGTAGTTGAGCATCCAGTTCGGTTAAGCGTTGCGGTGTGCCGACATCGACCCACACGCCTTGATGATGTGCGCCGCTGACTTTACCTATGGCGATTTGCTCGCGTAACAAGGGTGCGAGCGGTGCTTTTGTGCCAGCGGCGATGTCGGCAAAAATTGATGCGTGATAGAGACCGATGCCTGAGAAAGTCAGGGACTTAACCCCCCCAGCCCCCCTTGTCAGGGGGGAGGTGCGCGCCTCCCCTGACAAGGGGAGGTTGGGAGGGGTTGGCAACATCATGCGTCTGCCGAGCAAAGCGAAGTCGCCGTGCGGATGTTGCGGTGGATTGTTCACTAGCACCAAATGAGCGAGATCGTTATTTGCTTGCATTTGATCGGCGAGAGCGGGCAGTTGCGCAAAGTCGTAATCGCAAAAAACATCGCCATTCACCACTGCGAAGATTGCTCCCTCACCCTCAATCCCTCTCCCAATGGGCGAGGGAAGTAATAACGGCAGCGCATTAGCAATCCCGCCCGCTGTTTCCAGTGCGGCGGTTTCGCGTGAGTATTGGATGTGCGCGCCGAATTGTTTTCCATCGCCCAAAGCCGCTTCAATTTGCGCGCCTAGGTGAGCGTGATTGATGACTAATTCAGTGATGCCAGTCGCCACTAATCGTTCGATATGCCACACGATGAGTGGCTTGCCACCCACTTGCAGCAAGGGTTTCGGGGTGTGGTCGGTGAGCGGTCTCATGCGTTCGCCGCGTCCCGCCGCAAGTATCATCGCGCGCATAAAATAAATGCCTTTCTCGTTTGCTCTTTCTTCCGCTGGCGGGGGGAAAGTTGGATAGGGGGGATGGTTTGAATGAATGATTAAACCGAAAAATCCGCATGTTTAATCTGCGGCTCTAGCTCGTCCAAAATGTTGAGCAAGGGCTTTAAGTCGATGTAGCGCACACAGGCGCGGCGCAAATAATCCATCACCAGCGGCATGTCTTTTACATAGCCTGTTTTGCCGTCGCGTATCGCCAAGCGCGCGAAAATGCCCAGCACTTTGAGGTGGCGTTGCGCGCCCATCATCTCAAAGTCGCGATAAAACTCGCCAAAATCAGCATGGACAGGCAAGCCCGCCGCACGCGCGCGCTCCCAATAGCTAATCAGCCAGTCCATCACGTCCGCCTCTTCCCAACGGATGTACGCGTCTTTGAATAGCGAGGCGAGGTCATAAGTAATCGGTCCGAACACCGCATCTTGGAAGTCGATTACGCCTGGCAGGGTTGAACCGTTGCTTTTCTCGTTTGTCCTTTCTCCCGCAAGAATTAAATCGTGACTTTTTCGTTCGCCTCCTCGCCCGCTTGCGGGAGAGGATTGAGGTGAGGGTATCGGGGGAGAGTTAGAGAGGGGGGCATCAGTCACCATCAAATTCCGCGAATGAAAATCTCGATGCACATACACCATCGGCTGCGATAAATTGTTTTTTACGATGCGCGCGAATACTTCTTCGAGTTTGCTTTGCTGGTGCGCGCTTAAGGTCACGCCTAAATGCTGGGCGATATACCAATCAGGAAATAAATTCAGCTCGCGGCGCAATAAGGCTTCGTCGTACGACGGTAAATTCTTCGCATCCGAAGCGAGTTGAATTTTAATCAGCGCGTCGGTGGCGGCGGCGTACAGCGGCTTCGCGGTGTTGGCATTCAAGGCTTGCAAATAAGTGGTGTTGCCCAAATCAGACAGCAGTAAAAATCCTTGCGCTAAGTCTTGCGCATACACATGCGGCACATGCACGCCCGCGTCCTCAAACAATTTGCCGACCTGTAAAAACGGGCGGCAATCTTCATGTTCGGGCGGCGCGTCCATGACGATGCGCGTCGCACCATCGGCAAAAGTGGCGCGAAAATAGCGGCGAAAACTGGCATCGGCAGAGGCGGGGGTAAGGGTGAAAGTTTGCTCAGGGAACAGAGCTTGTAGCCAAGTAGTAAGTTGTTGTTGACGTTGCATCGTGGCAGGCTCGTAGTTAATGATAAAATCGCTGGATTTTAGCACCTCCGTTTATAAATCCAGCACCGAATGCGCTTATCCCCCTCCTTATTATTCATTGCTTTATTCGCCAGCGCGTCTGCCTACGCGGTGATGCCTGGTACGACCAGCCGCGCCGCGCCGAAAAAAGCCGCCGACCCGCTCGCGCCGACTGCTATTGAAGCGGATAAATTGACGGGGCAAAAAGGCAAGTCGTTGCAGGCGACGGGCAACGCGATTTTGCAACAAGGCGGACAAACGATACGCGCTGATAGACTGGATTATCAGCAAGATAGCGGTGAGTTGCAGGCGGATGGCAGCGTAGTGGTGGAAGAAGACGGCAATCGCATGAGTGGACCGCGTTTGCAATACAACCTAGAAACTCAAAGCGGCGAACTCACGCAACCTGAATTTCATTTCAGCGAAAATAATGCGCGCGGCAGTGCTAAACAAATGCACATCGTCGATAAACAGCACTACAACTTAGATGGCGCAAGCTACACCACTTGTCCAGCGGGTAACGATGATTGGCTGTTGCGCATGGGTAATTTGGATTTAGATAAAGTCGAGCAGCTGGGTACGGCGACCAATGCGTATGTGCAGTTCAAAGGTGTGCCGTTCGTCTATACGCCCTGGATGGATTTCCCGCTTACCGATGCGCGCAAGTCTGGATTTTTATCGCCTGATTTTGGTAGCACGGTGAAGAATGGCGCGGAATTAACGCTGCCCTATTATGTGAATATCGCGCCCAATTACGATGCAACGCTGGCACCGCGCTACATTACAAAACGGGGTACGCAATTCAATAACGAGCTGCGTTATTTGGGTTCTGGCTATAACGGCGAAATTCATGCGGATACCTTGCAAGGCGACCAAGTCAGCAAAATAAATCGCAGCCGTTTTTCAATTCGCCATGCGCAAGCAATCGACAATTCCTTCAGTGCCAATTTGAATTTCAATCGCGTGGCCGACGATGCGTATTTTCGTGACCTAGGTTCGGCGGTGGCGGTCACCTCACAAGCCAACTTATTGCAAGATGCCAGCCTGAATTATGTGTCGCCTAATTGGACCGCCGTGGCGCGCGCGCAACGCTACCAAACCTTGCAAGACCCGCTCGCCCCGATTGCTGTGCCGTATGCGCGTTTGCCACAAGTTACCGCGACCACGCAGCGCAACTGGCATGACCTCAATGTCTCGCTCAACAATGAGTTCGTCGCGTTCAAACATCCTACTTTGGTGGGGGGGAATCGTTTGGTGATGTATCCGCAGGCGAGCTATCCCTTGGTCAGCGAACCCGCCTTTTATGTCACCCCTAAAGTCGGTTTGCACACCAGTCAATATGTGCTCAATAGCAATAACACCACCGCTTTACCGAATGCGACACGCAGCGTGCCGATTGTCAGTTTGGATAGTGGTGTGGCGTTTGAGCGCGAGACGACCGTGCTCGCCGATGACTATATTCAAACCTTAGAGCCGCGTGCGTTTTATGTGTATATCCCGTATCGCAAACAAGACTTATTGCCCAACTTTGATTCAGCCCAAGCCGACTTTAATTTTGCGCAAATTTTTACCGAGAACCGTTTTTTTGGGAATGACCGCATCGGCGATGCCAATCAGATGACCTTGGGTGCTAGCACTCGTATCATCAACCAAGCCAGTGGCGCAGAACGTTTGAAAGTCACGCTGGCAGAGCGATTTAGCTTCATTACCCCGCAAGTGAGTTTGCTCACGCCCGCTAACACCAGTACGGCAAAATCCGATGTGTTGATGGCGATATCTAGTCAGGCATCGCGGCAGTGGCATCTCGATAGCGAGTTTCAATACAATCCCAATCAAACCAATATCCAACGCTACAACGTCGGCGCGCGCTATCGTCCCGAGCCTGGCAAAACATTGAATGTGGGCTATCGCTTTTTGCGCAATACCACGCGCATGGTGGATGTCTCAACCCAATGGCCGTTGGGGGGTAAATGGTATGCAGTGGGACGCTGGAATTATTCTTATCAAGACTCGCGCTTGTTAGATTCGATAGCGGGGCTTGAGTATAATCAAGACTGCTGGACACTACGCTTGGTGGCGCAACACTTCACCACCGCTCTGCACCAAACCAATACGGGTATCTTCGTACAACTCGAACTCAACGACTTCTTACAAGTTGGCTCTGACCCATTAGCCGTGTTGCGTAAAAGCGTGCCTGGCTACAGCAAATTAAATGACCGTAATGCAACCTCCCGTCCTTAACCGAAAGCCTCTATGCGCCTGATTTCTCTTTGTTTGCTTGCCAGTGTTTGGCTGACTCCTGTTGCCGTGGCGAGCGAGCTTGCCGCTGCGGAAAAATTAGATGCAGTGGTCGCCGTGGTGAATAGCGACGTGATTACGCGCTTGGAGCTGGAGGAAAAACTGCGCAGCACGATTAAGCAATTGAAAAAACAAGGGATCGCGTTACCCGATGCGCAAGTGTTAGAAAAGCAATTGTTGGAACGCATGATTATTGATTTACTGCAATTGCAATACGCCAAAGAAACGGGCGTGCGCGTGGACGAAGGGCAGTTGGATTTATCCATCAATCGCATCGTCGAACAAAATAATCTGGCGGGTGTGTCCGAGCTGCGCAGCAAGCTGCAAGCCGACGGCATCGACTACGATAAATTTCGCGACGAGATGCGTAACGAAATGCTCTACACCCGTTTGCGCGAACGCGAAGTGGAAAGTAAATTGATTATTAGCGACAGCGAAGTGGATAACTATTTAGCCAATCAAAGCAAGCAGGGCGGGGCAAAGAGCGAGTTTCATCTGGCGCATATTTTGGTGGTGATACCCGAACAAGCCAGTGCCGACAAAATTAAAGCCAGTCGCGCGCGCGCCGAATTAGCTTACAAACAATTACAAGGCGGCGCGGATTTTGCCCAAGTCGCAGCGGGTAGCTCGGATGCCAAAGACGCGCTAAAAGGCGGCGATTTAGGCTGGCGCGGCAGCGATCGTTTGCCGCCTAGTTTTGCTGCGGCGTTGCAAAAATTATCAGCAGGACAACACACGCCGATTTTGCAAAGTCCCAATGGTTTTCATATTTTGAAATTGGTCGAGACGCGTTCAGGTAGTACGCCCGTGGTGATTACGCAAACGCACGCGCGCCATATTTTGATTAAGACCAGCCAAATCGTGCCTGAAGCCGAAGCGCGCAAACGCATTATGGAAATCAAGCAACGCATCGCAGCGGGTGCAGATTTTGCCGAGCAAGCCAAGAAATATTCTGAAGACGGCAGCGCGCAAGCGGGCGGCGATTTGGATTGGTTATCACCGGGTCAAACCGTGAGCGAATTTGAAGAAGCGATGAACAAACTCGCGGTGCAAAAAATCGGCGCGGTGCAAACACAATTTGGCTGGCATTTAATCCAAGTATTAGAACGCCGCGACACCGATGTCAGCGTGCAACAAAAACGCCAACAAGCGCGTGTCGCCATCGGCACGTTCAAATCCGACGAGCAATATCAAGATTGGCTGCGCCAATTACGCGACCGCGCTTTTGTCGATTACCCGCAATAAATCCATGTCACCGTTAGTCATCACCTGCGGCGAACCCGCTGGCATCGGCCCTGATTTATGCGTGCAGCTCGCCGCACAGGGCCATCATTTAGTGTGCATCGCCGATAAATTTTTGCTGCAACAGCGCGCGCAACAATTGGGGCTCGTCGTCGATATTTGCGAAGTCGCAAATGGCGACACTTCACGCATTAAAACGAGCCATCCGGTTCTACACGTCATCCACATTCCGCTCGCTGCGCCTGCCATTGCGGGCGTGTTAAACGCCGCCAATAGCGACTACGTTTTAGCCACGTTACGCCGTGCGCTACAAGGCTGCGTAACGGGTGAATTTTCGGGCATGGTCACCGCGCCCGTGCACAAGGGCATCATCAACGACGCGGGCATCGCCTTCACTGGACACACTGAATTTTTAGCCGAACAAACCGCTACGCCCTTGGTGGTGATGATGCTGGTGGGTGGCGGGATGCGCGTTGCTTTGGCGACCACACACTTGCCGCTGCGCGAGGTTGCTGATGCGATTACGCAGCCTTTATTAGAAAAAGTATTACTGATATTGCAGCGTGATTTGCAGCAGCGTTTTGGCATTGCCGCGCCGCGCATTTTGGTGGCGGGACTCAATCCGCACGCGGGTGAAGGCGGCTATTTAGGACGCGAAGAAATCGACGTGATGATGCCTGTGCTAGATAAATTGCGCGCCGCTGGCATGAAGGTCAGCCAGCCGCTGCCCGCCGACACACTGTTTACGCCGCATAAGTTGGCGCACTGCGACGCGGTGTTGAGCATGTATCACGACCAAGGATTGCCCGTGTTGAAACACGCAAGTTTTGGTGCGGGCGTAAACGTCACACTAGGCTTGCCCATCATCCGCACCTCGGTCGATCACGGCACCGCACTCGATTTAGCTGGCACAGGCAAAGCCGATTGCGGCAGCTTGTTGGAAGCCATCAAAATCGCTACAGAAATGGGAATACATGAGCGCGCATAAAGCTAAAAAACAATTCGGTCAAAACTTCTTGGTCGATCAATCCATCATCGCCGACATCGTGTCGTGCATCCGTCCTCAAGCTGCCGACAACATGGTCGAAATCGGGCCTGGTTTAGGCGCGCTGACTCGCCCCTTACTCAAGCAACTCAATCATTTGCATGTGGTGGAAATCGACCGCGACATCATCGCGCGCTTGCACAACGACTACCCGCAAGAACACGAGAAAACCAAGCTGATTATTCATGCGGGCGACGCGCTGGAATTTGATTTTGCTACCTTGGACACACCGCTGCGCATCGTCGGCAATCTGCCTTACAACATTTCCACACCGCTGTTATTTCACTTCACGCGCTTTAGCGCACGCATCACCGACATGCACTTTATGTTGCAGAACGAAGTGGTCGAACGCATGGTCGCCGAGCATTCCACGCCTGCTTATGGACGCTTGTCGGTGATGTTGCAATATCGTTTTGTTATGGAAAAACTGCTGGATGTACCGCCCGAATCGTTCAAACCTGCGCCTAAAGTCGATTCCGCTATCGTGCGCATGATTCCCTTGCCTGCCGAGCAAATTTTGGTGCGCAACGAAAAATTATTTGCCGCGATTGTGAGCATGGCATTTGGGCAACGGCGCAAAACTTTGCGCAATACTTTGCGCCAAATTTTGCAAGAAGCAGATTTCGCTGCGTTAGAAATTAACGCGCAACTACGCGCCGAAAATTTGAGTGTCGCCGACTTTATTCGCGTCGCGAATTATTGTGATTTACACGGAAAAACCACTGCAGGAAATCTCTAAAAACTGAAATCTCATCGCAATACGGCTTGGCTGCATTAAGAGACCCGTCAAACCTGTGGGAGCGCGACTTGTCGCGCGATATTTATGGGATAGCAATCGCCCGACTAGTCGGCCTCCTACGAAAGGCTGGCTTTACGCTCCGTCGCACAGAGACTTGCTAATCAAAATTAGCCAACGCCGCTTCTATGCGGCTACATAAAGTTTTGAGGATTTTGATGCGGGCGAAATTTTTGTCGTTGGCTTCAACGATAGTCCAAGGTGCAATCTCGGTGCTGGTTCTATCCACCATGTCGCACACCGCCGTTTGATAGTCATCCCAGCGTTCGCGATTGCGCCAATCATCAGCGGTAATTTTGAAACGCTTAAAGCCGATTTTTTCGCGTTCTTGAAAGCGGCGTAATTGCTCATCGGGCGTGACGGTCAGCCAAAATTTAATCACCAGCGCGTGATGGTCAATGAGCTGCTCTTCAAAGTCGTTAATCTCGTTATAAGCGCGCATCCAATCGGCCGCGCTGCAAAACTTTTCCACGCGTTCGACCAACACCCGACCATACCAAGAGCGATCAAAAATCGCCAAGCGTCCGACGCGCGGCACATGTCGCCAGAACCGCCATAAATACGGCTGGGCGCGCTCTTCTTCAGTGGGCGCGGCAATCGGCACGGTGCGGTAATGACGTGCGTCCAGCGCGCCCGTGATGCGCCGAATCGCGCCGCCTTTGCCCGCCGCATCCGAGCCTTCAAACACCGCAATCACCGACAGTTTGGCGAAGCGCGCATCACGCGTGAGCAGATTTAATTTGCCTTGATATTTTTCTAATTGCACAGCGAATTTTTTGTCGCTGATGGCTTGCGCCATATCCAATTTGTCGAATAAATCCAGTGAGTCGATAGACACGCTAAGTGGCGCGGCAGAGATGGCGACGGGCTTGGCTGTTTTGCTTAAGCGTTGTTGCAATGCCGCCAAAATAATTTGCCCTGCGGTCAGGCTGCGATAGCGCGCATCCGTGCCTTCTATCACTCGCCAAGGCGCATGTTCATGGCTGGTGGCGAGCAGGGTGTGTTCGGAAACTTTGCGGAATTTGTCGTAGCGTTGATAGTTTTTCCAGTCTTGCGCGCTGACTCGCCAGTGCGTTTTAGGATTTTTCTCTAACGATTTTAAGCGTTGTTTTTGCGCGTCTTTAGACAAATGAAACCATAGCTTGATGATGAGCGCGCCCTCGTTGCTGAGCATGGTTTCAAAATGATTGATGGCGTGAATACTTTGATTTAATTGGCTGTTGCGGGTGTTGCCTAAGCTGCGCTCAACTATTGGCGCGGTGTACCACGAGCCAAAAAACACCCCGATTTTTCCTTTTGGTGGCAGCGCGCGCCAGTAGCGCCACATCGGCGGATGCTGGCGTTCTTCGTCGCTGTGTTCTGCCATTGCGTGTACCTGAATATGGCGCGGATCCATCCATTCGTTGAGCAGATTGACCGTCTCGCCTTTGCCCGCGCCATCCACGCCGCTGACCAAAATAATCACGGGGAATTTGGCGTGTTGCGCCAATTCAAATTGCGCGTTGAGCAAGTCTTCGCGTAGTTTGGGCAAGGCTTTATCGTAAGCGGCTTTGGTGATGCGATGACCTAATTCAGCGGATTCAAACATGATGTTCTCCTAGGGGTGAGCTACAGCATTTCTGGCGTAATGGCTAAGCGCAAGGTGGTCTGCGCCGTGTCGTCGCGCTCGCGGCGGCTGAACCACCAGAGCGCGCCTTTTTTGATGCTCAAAGCGTTTTCCGCACTACCCAATAACAAGGCAGCGACCGCACCTAGCGTGGGTTGATGACCAACAATGAGGACGGGTTCGGAGTTTTGTGGCCAACGCGCAGCTTGTAAAATTGCGTGTGCCGAGGCGTTCGGCGCGAGGCTGTTGACGATGGTAAATTTATCCGTGAGCGCGGCGACCGTTTGTCGGGTGCGGGTCGCCGGGCTGACCAAGATGCGTGTCTCGGCGGGCAAATGTTGCTGCAAAAATGCCGCCATTTTTTGCGCTTGTAGCCGCCCCTTAGGGGTCAATTCGCGTGCCATATCGGGCGCGCTATCGACGGCTTCGGCGTGTCGCCATAAAATCAGTTCCATGTTGCTCTCCCCCGTTGGTCGGTTTCAGTTAGCCCGCATCATTATTACAATTCACAAACATAAATATACTATATACACTGTTTTACTTGATGATAAAAAAGGACATAACATGACTGCGGAAAAATCTAAAATCGTTGCACCTGTTGCGGATAAAAGCAAAGCGGTAAGCGCACCTGTAGCAAAAAAAATCGCAACTAAAAAACCTGCGGCGGATAAAGCCAGCGCAAAAGTAAGCGCAAAACACGCTGACAAAAAAGTCGCTGCCGTGAAAAAAGTTAAGAAAGCGGCTAAGCCAAAAGTAGTGCGCGATAGCTTCACCATGCCAGAAGCTGAATATCAAAAAATTGCTGACATTAAAGTCATCTGCGCTAAAGCAGGCGTGCCTGTGAAGAAAAGCGAAGTGTTGCGTGCGGGCTTGCTGATGTTGTCGTTGTTGGACGCTGCGGAAATGAAAACTGTGTTTGGCAAGCTAGAAAAAATTGCTACAGGTCGTCCTAAAAAAGGCCAAGCAAACTAAACTGCTTTAGCACTAAAAAAGCCCGTCATTCCTAGTGAATGCGGGCTTTTTTTATGGGACAAGCAGGTTGCGGCTGAGTTGTTTGAGCAGGGCATTTTGCGCATTAAGCGGCTTGCTGCGCGGGGCGTGTTTGAGTTTGTAATCGCCCTCGCCATTCATTTCCCAAGCGGCGACGTTGTCGCGTAAATAAATTTTTAGACCTTCATCTAACACGCGTTTTTTCAGCTTGGCATCCAGTATCGGAAAAGCTACTTCGATGCGGCGGAAGAAGTTTCTATCCATCCAATCGGCACTCGCCAAATACACGTCGTGCGCCAAATCGTTGCGGAAATAATAGATGCGCGAATGTTCCAAAAAGCGACCAATAATCGAGCGCACGCGGATGTTCTCCGACAAGCCTTTCACACCGGGACGCAGCGCACACACGCCGCGTATCAGCAGCTCAATTTTTACGCCCGCTTGCGAGGCGGCATACAACGCCGCGATGGTTTCGGCTTCGAGCAGCGAGTTCATTTTGGCGATGATATGGGCGGGTTTGCCTGCACGGGCGTGCGCCGTTTCGCGCTGTATCGCCATGACCACTTGGCTGTGCAAGCTAAACGGCGATTGCCATAGGTGATGCAGCTCGCGTGCTTTGCCTAGGCTGGTGAGTTGCGCGAACACTTCGTTGACATCGGCGCAGATTTGTTCGTGACAAGTAAATAAGCCGAAATCGGTATAAAGCGTGGCGGTGCGCGGGTGATAGTTGCCCGTGCCCAAATGCGCGTAGCGACGCAGCTTGCCGTCTTCGCGGCGCACTACCATCAGCATCTTGGCGTGGGTTTTATGCCCGACCACGCCATACACCACATGCGCCCCGACCTCTTCTAATTTATTCGCCCAGTTGATGTTGGCTTCTTCATCAAAACGCGCCAGCAACTCGACCACCACGGTGACTTCTTTGCCGCGTTTGGCGGCGGCGATGAGGGCTTCCATCAACGCCGAATCTGCCCCGGTGCGATACACGGTTTGCTTAATCGCCACCACTTGCGGGTCACTCGCCGCTTGCTGAATAAAATCAATCACGGGCTTAAACGATTGATAGGGATGATGCAGCAGCACGTCGCCACGGCGTATCACCTTGAACATGTCCGAGCCCTTTTTCTGCAAGGTGGGCTGCACGCTCGGCGTAAACGCGGCGAACTTCAAATCGGCGCGATCGACCAAGCCTTGAATGTCCATCAAGCGCACTAAATTCACTGGACCCGCCACGCGGAATTCATCCGCGCCCGACAAACCCAATTCTTTGAGCAACATGGTGGCGATGTGCGGCGAACAGTTGTCGGCAATCTCCAAGCGCACCGCGTCGCCAAAGTGTCGCTGCGGTAATTCGCCTTGCAAACTCAAGCGCAGATTTTTCACTTCTTCGTCATCGACAAACAAATCGCTGTTGCGCGTGACACGGAATTGGAAGCAGCCCAATACCTCCATGCCGCCAAATAGCTCATCCACATGCGCATGAATAATCGACGACAAAAACACAAAGCCGTGCGCACAGCCGCTGACTTCGGGCGGCATCGGAATCACCCGTGGCAACACGCGCGGCGCTTGCACGATGGCGCGCGCCGAGTTGCGCCCAAAGGCATCTTTGCCTTGCAGCTCGACGGCAAAATTCAAACTTTTATTTAATACACGCGGGAACGGATGCGCAGGGTCGAGACCGATGGGGGTCAGCACAGGCATCACTTCGCGGAAAAAATAATCGCGTACCCAAGCACGCTGCGCCTCGTTCCAATGGGTGCGACGCAAAAATTTAATGCCCGCCTCGGCAAGCGCAGGTGTGAGTTCGCCATTAAATAATTGGTATTGCCGCGCAATCAGTTGATGCGCTTGTTCACGCACCACGCTCAAAGTTTGCTGCGCGCTCATGCCATCGGCACTCAAGGTGGTCACGCCTAGCTTGACTTGTTCTTTTAAGCCCGCCACGCGTATCTCAAAAAACTCATCCAGATTGCTGCTGACAATGCACAGATACTTAAAGCGTTCCAGCAACGGCAAGGTGGCGTTTTCAGCGAGTGCTAAGACGCGGCGATTGAACGCCAACAAAGCCAGTTCGCGATTGAGGAAAAGTTGTGGAGCAAATTTTTTATTCAAGAAAAACTTTCGCGGCGTGCAGATTTTATCGGGGGAGCACCGCCCCCTCTAGTGTGGATTGAAATTGGTGGCAGGGTGAGGTTATGGCGCAGGTGCGACGTAACCTTGAATCGCATCGGTGCTGCCACCGAAAAAATAGCTTTCCATTTGTGCCGCGAGATATTTGCGGGCGGCTAAATCAGCCAAGCTCAAACGGTTTTCATTGACCAACATGGTTTGATGTTTAATCCATCCTTGCCAGGCTTCTTTCGAGACATGGTCAAAAATGCGCTGACCTAAGGGGCCAGGATACGGCAGACGATCCAGACCTTCGGCTTCGCGACCTAACTTCACACACTGTACGTTTCTTGCCATGTTGCTTACTCCTATGGGGTTAAAAATTATAGCCAGCGATTATGACATCGCGATGACGCTTTTGTCTGCGAGTGAAAATTTTTTAACGCTTCGTCATCATTTAACATGGTGAGCGCGCCGCCCTGATATTAGCAAGGTTAATTAACCATACGCTCGTTATAATGCCGCCCTTGTTTTCATCTTTTGCGGGCTACCATCATGCTGAAATCCTTGCTGCTATTGCTATTGCTGGCAAATACCGCTTCTGCGCAAACGCCTGTTGCTACTCCAACTGAGCCGCTGCGATTGGCTTTGTCGGCGGTGATGTTGGGCGAGCAACAAGAGATGTTGTTGCGTTGGCAAAATTATTTAGCCACGCATTTGCAACGTCCTGTGGTGTTTGTGCAGCGACGCAGTTATCGCGAAATGATTGATGGTTTGGCAGAAGGCAAGATTGATGCGGGCTGGATTTGTTCCGTGCCGCATTTGCGCTACCCCAACGCGCAACGCTTGCTGGCTGTGGCGGTGTGGCAGGGGAAGCCGCTGTATCAATCGTATTTAATCGTGCCGAGTAGCGATAAAACCACGCAATCGCTCGCTGATTTGCGCGGTAAAAGTTTTGCCTATTCCGACCCAGAATCGAATTCAGGACGCTTGATTCCCGATGTGGAAGTGCAGCGTTTGGGTGCGCAAGCGAAAACTTTTTTTAGTAAAACGCTGTTCACTTATTCGCATCGCAAAAGCGTCATGGCGGTGGCGGATGGCTTGGTGCAGGGCGCGAATGTGGACGCTTATGTGTATGCGCAACTGGCGCGTTTTCAGCCTGATTTAATTGCGCGCACGCGCCTGGTGAGTCAGTCGCCTGAATATGGTTTTCCGCCATTTGTGGCGAGTACGCAGCTGCCTGATGCCGAGGTGCGCCAGTTACGCGCGGTATTGCTCGGCATGACGGGCGATGCCGAAGGTCGTGCCTTGTTGGCGTATATGGGGCTAGATGGTTTTATCGCGGGCGATGAAAAATTATTTGCAGGCGTAGTCGCCTTGATGAAAGAACTAGAACAGTATGAAAAAATTACTCGATAAATTATCCATCCGCACCAAGCTGTTGTTGATGTGTGCTGCGCTGATAGGCGTAGCGGGCTTGACCAGCGCGGCGTATGTAGCGCATCTAGCGAACCAAACCGCCCTACATGATTTGCGTGCCGAAGCTACCGCGCTCACGCAAATTTATCAGCAGGTGTTGCTCGAACCGTTACGTTTGGGCGATGAGTTTCAAGTTTATGAGCTGATAGCCGCGCCGTTTCGCGACACGCATTCCGCGCTAGAACAGGCGGAAGTGGACGAGCGCGAATTGATTAGCATTGTGTTGCTCGATGATGCAGGACATGTGCTGGCGACCTCGCATCCGTTGCGTTATCCGCTTAATTCGGTGTATCCCGTTACGCCGTTCGCGTTGGCAGCAGCAGCCTATAACGGCGCGCAACAAGTCGCGCAAGACGATGAGCAGCAGGCCTTGCAAGTGATGCAACCCGTTGGCGAAGGCGGCGTGAAATATGCCAATTTATTGGTGAGCTATTCTTTGGCGGAATTAAATGAGACGGCTAATGAGCAAGTCGCACAAGCCAGCTTGATGATAGGCGCGCTGATGGTGGTGCTGATGGGCGTGATGTGGCTGTTAATTAATTGGCTGACGCGCTCGATTTTGTCGCTCAATCAAGAGATGCACGGCTTGGCGGGGCAATATGGTTTGACGCTGGATGCCACACTGCATCGCGGGCGCGATGAGGTGAAACAGTTAAGTGATATTTTTACCCAACTGGCACAGCGCATCCGCAACTACATCGGCGAAATTGGCCGACACGACGAAGCGCAACAAGTGTATTTACAAACCATTAGTTTGTTGCAGGATGCAGTGGTCGAGTTCACCCCCGAAGGGCATTTGCTGCGCGCTTCGGACGCGTGGACGGTGTTGACGGGCGAGAGTAATTTTGCGCCGCAGATTAGCCTTGCCGAGTGCGTGCATAGTGAAGATGTGGCGCTCTTGCTAGAGCAGTTTGGCGCATTGCAATTCGAGCAAAAGCAGCAAATCAATGTGCGCTTTCGTTTGCTGAGCAGCGTCAATAACAACGCCAATAATTACATCTGGGTGGAAGGTCGCTTCGCGCCCGTGAGCAAAAATGGTCATGTCATTTTTATCCGTGGCGTGGTGCGCGATATTTCTAGCACCTATCTCAAAGAACGCCAAATCAGCCACATGGCGTTACACGACGCGCTGACTGATTTGCCCAATCGGGTGCTGCTCGAAGATCGCATCGCGATGGCGATACCGCGTGCCGAACGCGCGGGAATGCACGTCGCACTAGGCTTTATCGACCTCGACCATTTCAAGCAAGTCAACGATCATTTTGGTCACAAAGTTGGTGACCGTTTATTAAAGGAAGTCACGCAACGCTTGCAAACCGTGCTGCGCAGCTCCGACACCTTATGTCGCTGGGGCGGCGATGAGTTTGTGATTCTGTGTCCAGACTTAAAATCGTTGGAAGATGCGCGCGAGGTTAGCCAAAAATTAGCACGCCTCACCCACGAAAATATCGACATCGACGGGACTAATTTTCCGTTCACGTTCAGCGGCGGATTTGCCGTCTATCCTGACGATGCCAGCAACAGTGAAATGCTGTTATCGCAAGCCGATCGCGCCATGTTTTACGCCAAAGCGCAGGGGCGTAACAACATTCAATTCTTTAACGCGATTGCTAAAAAAGAACCAGGACGTAAATCGTTTTATATTCAAAGTCGCTTAGCCGCCGCGATTCAACGCAAAGAAATTAAAGCCTGGTTGCAGCCCTTAATTTCGGCACAAACAGGTGAGGTGATTGGCGCGGAAGTGTTGGCGCGTTGGCATGAGCCTGAGCAAGGTTGGATACCGCCCTCGGTGTTTATTCCCATGGCAGAAAGCATGGGGCTCATCGACCAACTCGGACAGTCGGTTTGGCAAGATTCGCTCAAGGCTTTTCCGCTATTGCCAGCCGGTCATCGCCTGTCGATTAACTTGTCCAAGCGACAATTATTTTCCAGCAACATCGTGCAGCAATTTTGCGAAGATCTTGCGCGTGCCAACATTCAGCCTAGCCAAATCATGTTGGAGATTACTGAAAGCGTGGCGTTGTCGGATGTCGATTTTGCGCGGGAGCGTATCGCCGAATTAGACGCGTTGGGCTTTGGCATCGCGGTGGATGATTTTGGTGTGGGGCATTCGTCGTTAGCGCAGTTGCACGAGATTCCTGCCAATGAAATTAAGCTCGACATCGCTTTCGTCAAGCGCATCCATCTTAAAAACGGTCGCGCCATTGCCGATGCGATTATCTCGATTGCCAAATCGCTCGACATGGAATGTGTCGCGGAAGGCGTGGAAGATGCAACCACCGCCAAGCTGCTCACCGAGATGGGCGTGGATATTTTGCAGGGTTATTATTTTTCCAAAGCCTTGCCGATAGATGAGTATTTGCTCTGGCTGGCGCAGCGCGAGGTTAATGCTTAGCCGCATCCTTAAAGCTATTCAAACGGGCTTTATTGTTGCCGTCGAGTAGCTGATAAAACGGCGTGACGGGCAGGGCTTCATCACTACTGGCGGGGGCGATGCGCTGCAAAATATCTTGGTACATGCGGATATTTTCGACCAAAATTACCGCCTCGCCGCCGCGTGCATAGCCGTGCTTGAGTCGCTGATGGTGCGCCGCTTGAGTCAGTTGCGGCATCCATTTTTTTACTTCCACCCAGCGGTCAGCATTCATGCCCATGCGTTGCGTCAACACCCGCGCATCTTCCAAATGTCCCATGCCTTGGTTGTACGCGGCGAGTGCCATCCAAGTGCGATCAGGCTCGGCAATTTGATTAGGCAAACGGTCGCGCAAGCTCGCCAAATAACGTGCGCCTGCCAAGACACTGTCGCGCGCATCCAAGCGATTTTCTACCTTGAGTTGATCGGCGGTTTCTTCGGTCAGCATCATCATGCCGCGCACATTGGTGAACGAGGTGGCGAGCGGATTCCAGTGCGATTCTTGATAGGCGAGGGCGGCGATAAGCTGCCAATCAAAGCCTGTCCAGTGCGCGGCTTCTTCAAATAATTTTTGATAGCGCGGCAAGCTGTGCTCGATTTGTTCGATGAAAGTCGCGGCATCGACAGGCGACAAGCGTTGATTAAATCCGTAGTAGCGATCTAACAAATTATGCAGTCTGCCATCGCGGCGAAGCGTGGCAAAAAACTGCTCGGCTTGGGCGCGTAACGCCGCATCGCTATCGGTGGCAAAGCCCCACGCTAATTGGCTAGGCGCGATAAGGGCAAACGTGCCATCGGATAAATTGTCGTAGAAATTGCCCGCCAGCGCGTACTGCTCTTCATTCGCTAAGGTCGCGGCTAATTGATTGTTTGCCACCTCATCAAGCAAATCTTCGACATCGCCTGCGCGGCGGGTTTGCCAAGTTAATTTTGGCGCGCTGAGTTTGAGTTGCTGCAACACTTTGTGCTGCGCCGAGCCTTCAATTACCACGATATGCAGTAAGTTCAAATCATCCAAAGCGTGCGGGCGTGCCAGCTCGCTATTCACCACCACTTGCTCTGCCACGCTGGCAAAACTGGGCGCAAATATCAGCCCTAAACTGGCTTCGTTGCTGCGCAAACTGAATGCGGCGAGATGCGCGTGATGCTCAGTTAATTCACGCGTGATTTGGGCAGGCGTGACGGGGATGACGGTGAGCGTGGCGTGTAAGTGCGCTGCGAATAACACCGCTAACTGATGATTGAATTGACTGTCGTTATTGTCTTGCGCGGCATCTTCTAGCACCACCAATTCGCCTTGCTGCCAAGGCGCGACAGGGGTAGAGCGGGGGGCATGACAGGCGCATAACAGCGCGAGCAAAACTAGGGTCGTAGCCCGGGTGCTCATGCAGCGATACGGTGTAGCTCGTTTTTTCATCGCAACAGTTCTCACGAATAGCGTCCTTGCTGGTAGAATGCGCGCCGCTCGCATTGAGCACCTGGAGAGGTGGCAGAGTGGTCGAATGTACCTGACTCGAAATCAGGCATACCGCAAGGTATCGAGGGTTCGAATCCCTCCCTCTCCGCCAATTAGAAAGGACATCCATTTGGGTGTCTTTTTGTTTTGCAGCAAGGTTAAACCGCCGCCATGTCCGCTTGAAAAAGTTGCGCATTATTGCGCCCATTTTGTTTGGCGCGATACATGGCAAGGTCGGCGTGTTTGGTCAGGGTAAATTCATCCTTGCCATGTTCTGGATAACACGCAATGCCTAGACTGCTGCCGATTTGCACGGTGTGTGCGCCTAGCTCGAAAGGCTGTTGCAGGGCGTGCAGAATTTTTTCCGCAATGGCGAGTGCATCGGCTGCTGCGTCGTGTAGCGCGGGCAACATCACCACAAACTCATCGCCGCCTAAACGCGCCACGGTGTCGGATTCGCGCACCACTTTGAGCAAGCGTTGTGCCACCGCCGTGAGCAATAAGTCGCCGATGTCGTGTCCTAGCGTGTCATTGACGGGTTTGAATTTATCCAAATCGAGATAGATGAGCGCGCCGATTAGTTGGTAGCGTTTTGCTTGTACCAACATGTGTGCCAAGCGTTCGTTGAACATGGTGCGATTGGGTAAGCCCGTTAAACTATCGTGATGCGCTAAATGTTCATACTGTTCTTTTAAGGTCTGAATTTCGCTACGTTGGGCGCGTTCATCAAGCAACATTGCTTCGATGTTGATGAGCAAAACATTGCTGTCGGCGATGACGCGATTGATTTCTATTGAGCTGTGCGGCACGGTGGTGATGCGCGTGGCACTACCCGGCACGATGGTGTGCAGTTGTTGCGCATAAGCATGGATGGGGCGGGTGATGTAGCGTGATACCGCCAACCAAATCACCAAGCTGGGACAAATCAGTAAGGCGAGCAGCCCTAATGCCACTTGTCCCGCATAGCGCAGCGCGCGGGTGCGGATGATGCGGTTATCGACGCGAGTGGTTAAGGTGCCAATCAAGTCGGTGTCGGAAAAGGGCGATAACAGCGGGTGGCTCAAGCTAATCTGGCAGCTGGGTGATTCGGCATATTTGCTGCGGCTTAAATGTAAGCCTTCGTTGCTGGAGAGCTGCACTGCGCAGACCGCTTCATCGCGCATCAGCCCTTTAATGACATCGTCGGCAATTTCGTTGTTGCTGCTGTAGCTGGCAATGGCAGCGGAGTACTCGACCGCATTCATCAGTTGCTCGATGTGCTGTTCGCTGTCGCTTAATTTATTTTGGTAGCTAATCGCAAACACCAACAGCAACGTGCCGCCGCCAATGATGGCGGTGCTGCCCAACACAATCCACATTAAGCGGGCTTGTAGCGTGAGCGATTGCAAGACCTTCATTCGATAATCATCAATGATTTCACGCTGGGCGTGACCTCGCCTTTATCAACAAAGCCTAACGCGTCTTGGTTTTTACCCACCGCGCGCAACATGGCTTTTTGGTCGGGCAATAAGCGCGTTGGATTGGCTTGTCCGGTGAATGACATGCGCGCCCAATACGCATTGATTTGCGCTAGGGTTTTGCCCGTCATCAAGCGATAAAAGCGTTCGCGAATTTCTGGGTTGCCTTGATAGTCAACGGGTTGAGGAAACGTGCCATTTGCCAACACGGTAAGTTTGCCCATGTAAATATCCACCACCTGCTTGCGCGTCAGCGTGGCGTAATCGCCGTCGTGATTGGCGATGATGGCAAGCGCAGGATCTGCCACAGCAGGGTGACTGGTGATGAGCAAAACAGCTAACAAGAGTGTGCGCATGATTAAAATATCCTGTCGTAAGCCAGCGTTAACAGCGTGGCGTTGCCATATTTGGGCTGCCAATTCACACCACCACGATCGCGTTGCTGCTCGATTTGCACTTTGACATCACTTTGCGGCGATAAAAAATAACGCGTGGTGAGCGATTGATTGATGTGGCTTTCTTGCGCTTGCGGATTGCCACCTTGCGCAATCACCGCCTGAGCGTGATATTCAGCGATATTGCCGCTCACTTCCCAGCTGCCCAAGCGACGCGTTACGCCGAGACGATTGGCGTGGTCTTTGAAATTCGCGCCAGGACGGTCGATAAACAACAGCTCGGTTTGCACCAACCAATCGGCGTAATCGACACTGAACGCGCTGGTGTAAATTCTTTGTTTAGTGCGCAGCCCATGTAAAAAGGCATCGGGGCTGGCACTCAAGCGTTGGGTCGCGTTGTTCCACACGCCATTGATATTTTGCCGCTCGGTGTCGGATTGAATATACGACCAACGCGTTTCAAACCAGTCGCGCGTCAGTTGCACATTTGCCCCGACGATATTTTTCCATTGCACATTGGTCTGTGAGGCTTGCCCGTTGTATATCTGCCAATAGCCACTGTCGGTAACGTGTTCGTTGCCCAGCAAGCCGCCCGCCAACACATCCCAATCACCTACTTGGGCGCGCTGTTGCAAGCTGATGCCGTTGTAGTTCACCGCTTCCCAGCCATATAACTGAGGGGGTAAATGCGTCCAAGGCAAGGCAAAGCCGATGTCTTGACTGTCCGAATAATAAAAAATCGGCAAGCGTTTGCGTCCGATTTGTATGGTCGAAGCGTCGCTAAATTGATAGCTGCCGTACAGCCATTCGAGATTGATATTACCGTTGAGACTGCCGCGTGCCACGGCTTGTGCGGTCACGGAAAAATTGGGATTGGGCAAGGTCATCGTGCCTTGCAAACCGAGTTTGGAGTCAGGGGAAAATTGCAAGCCGCCGCTGCCATCGTAAATGGCGTTTTGTGCATAGTCGGCAATCAAACACGGGCAGGTTTTATCTAGCACGGTGCCGTGCGTGCCGCCCAACATCTGCCCCACCCCTAAGGTCATAAAACCCGACCCCGTAAAAGCAAACTCGCCTATCCGTTTGGCTGCCTGTGCGGGCAGCGAGGATAAGGCGAGGAGCGCAAACAGCACAGCATGACAGCCAGCTTTGAACATGGAATTTTCCTCACGATGATTGAATTTATTATTGTGTATCAGGTGTTGCGCGGTGCGGGATTTTATAGAGGAAAGCTTTGCCGCCGCAAATTTATTTTGCTTTACTGCCGATTTTGCTTTCTTTGCCGCTCATTAAATTTTGAATATTACTTTTATGTCGCCATAGCAACAGCAACGACATGATGGCGGTGGCGATGACTAACTCGATGCGCAACTGAAGCAGCATGGCGTAAATCGGCGCAGCAATCGCAGCGACTAAAGCCGACAACGATGAGTAGCGAAACACCACCGCCATCAACAGCCAAGTCGCCAACACCGCCAGCCCCATCCAGCCGTTTAACGCCAACAAAATCCCCAGCGCAGTGGCAACGCCTTTGCCGCCTTGAAACTTTAAGAACACTGGGAAGACGTGACCTAAAAATACCGCGAGTGCTACCAACGCGATAAACAAACTTGCCTCTGGATAAAAGTGCATTGCCAAAAATACGGCTAACCAACCTTTGGCTGCATCGCCGAATAAGGTCAATGCGGCGGCGGCTTTTTTACCACTGCGCAACACATTGGTAGCACCCGGATTGCCCGAGCCATAGGTGCGCGGATCGGCAATGCCGAAGGCTTTGCTGGTGACCACGGCGAAAGAAATAGAACCTAAAAGATAAGCTGCAACGACAAAAGCTATGGTCAACATCGGGAATGCCCTAAAATAGTGAATTGCGGATTTTACTTGAATCACCGCACGCCTCCTAAAACTTCTGCAAGCAAAAATCACGGCATTCAAAATCATGGACATTATTTTCATCCGCGAACTCAAAGTCACCACGCTCATCGGCATTTACGCACGCGAAAAATGCGTGCCGCAAACCTTGCAAATCGACCTCGACATTGCCTTGCCGAATAGCCGCGCCTGTATCAGCGACGATATAGACGACGCGCTCGATTACGCCAAAGTCGCCGAGCATATTCAGACAGTTTTAAGCGAGGGACATTTTTCTTTGCTGGAAACTTTAGCCGAGCATATCGCGCAAATTATCCTGAAAGATTTTGGCGCACCGTGGGTCAAAATCAGCGTGGCAAAACTGCAAGCGATACGCAACTGCCGCATGGTCGGGATTACCTTAGAACGCGGACAGGTGAAATAAATATGGCAGCCAATCTCTCACTAGAACTCGCCAAACATGCCTTGCTGATGTTCGGCATCTTGCTTGCCGTGGGCACGTTTTCGGGCGTGCTGGCGCGCTGGGTAAAAGTCCCTGACGTGGTGATTTTCTTACTGGTGGGGATGCTCATCGGCTCGAGTGGCTTGGGCTGGGTGAATATCCAAGCCGATTCGACCATCAACCAATTCATTATGATTTTTGGGTCTAGCTATATTTTGTTCGACGGCGGCGCGTCCATCAAACTCAAGGTACTCAAAGAGGTGTGGATTACGCTGTTGAGTATTGCCACTTTGGGCGTGTTGATTACCGCCGTCATCACGGGCATCGCCGCGCATTATTTGCTGGGTCTCACGCCTATTGTTGCCTTGCTGTTGGGTGCAGTTTTAGCCTCCACCGACCCCGCCACGCTGGTGCCGATTTTCAAACAAATTCGCATCAAAGAACGCGTCGCGCAAACGGTGATGAGCGAGTCCGCCTTCAATGATGCAATGGGCGCGATTCTCACTTTTACGGTACTCGGCGTGGCAATGGGCGCGGGTGATTTTTCGTTGAGCGCGGCTATGGCGGATTTACTTAAACAAGCCTTGCTAGGCGTTGTTATCGGCGGCGTGTTGGGTTATCTGGCGGCGTTATTTATCTCGCATGAAAAGCTCGGCTTCTTGGCAGAATTCGCCCCCGTGGTCAGTTTGATGGCGGTCATCGCCGCTTATATGGGCGCGGACGGCATGGGTTCTAGCGGCTTTATGGCGGTGTTCGTATTCGGCATCATGCTGGGCAATCAAGCGTCATTGGGCTTCAAACAAACTGCGCAAGAAAGCCATCAGCTCGAAGACTATGTAATGACCACCGCGCTCATCATGCGCATGTTCATTTTTATTTTGCTCGGCACGCAAGTGGACTTCGCGCTGATGAATCAATACTTGTTTGCAGGTGTCGGCGTGGTGGTGATTTTCATGTTGGTGGCGCGTCCCGCCACGGTATTTTTATGCGCCTTGCCCGACCGCCGCGCCAACTGGAGCGTCAAAGAATTGCTGTTCATGTGCTGGACGCGCGAGACGGGTGTCATCCCTGGCGCGCTGGCGGGCTTGTTGCTCGGCATGAAAGCCCCCGGCGCGGAAATCATCGCCTCAGTGACTTTCATTGCGATTTTGATGACGATTTTAATTCAGGCTACCACCACCAAATGGCTGGCAAAAAAACTTAACCTATTAGCCGACGACCAGCCGTAAATGAAATTTATATTATTGTTTTTGGCGAGTGTCAGCTTGTCCGCGTTTGCCGATCAAGATGCCGATTTTCTCGCTGCGCGCGATGCCTATCGCGCCGGTAATCAAGCCAAATTGGCGCAACTCGCCAAGCCACTAAAAAATCATCCGCTAGAAATTTATCTCAGCTATTACCAGCTAAAACTCAATCTGGATGCCACACCCGCCGAGCCTGTATTGGCGTTTTTAGCCCGCCCCGAAGACAGCCCGTTAATAGATGCCATGCGCAGCGAGTGGCTCAAAGTGTTGGGGCGGCAACATCGTTGGGAATTATTTAATTTGGTTTATCCGCGTTTGTTAAATGAAGATGCGGCGGTCAGCTGCTACGCCATGCAAGCCCATCCCGACCATGCTTTACCCACCGCCGAGGTGCAGGCTTTATGGTTGACCGGCAAGAGCCAGCCCGATAGTTGTGGTGACGTTTTTAACGCGGCATTTGCGAGTGGTATCTTGACTGAGAGCGATGCCTGGCAACGCTTTCGCCTCAGCCTAGAAGCAGGCAACGTGTCCTTGGCGCGCGACATCAACGAACGCTTAGGCGAAGCACATCAAGTCACTCCCGATCAGATCAGCCGCGCTGCGAATGATGCCGATCGCTATTTGAGCAAAGCCCATTTGGATAAAGAAAACGAAGGCGAGCGCATGGTGGCATTGTTCGCACTGCAACGTTTAGCCAAGCAATCGCCCGACTTAGCGTTAGCCAAATGGAAACCCTTAGCGGCATTTTTTACCGTGCCTGAGCTCCAGTATTTTTACGCCACGCTCGGCTATGAAGCGGCGCGCCAGCAAGATCCTAGAGCGATGCAATGGTACAAACTCGCGGGCGCACAAGCCTTGAGCGACGCGCAACTGGCATGGCGCACGCGTGCCGCATTGCGTCAGTTAGATTGGGCGGAGGTGTTGCGTAGCGTGCAAGCCATGGGTGCCGAACAACGCCTCGATCCTGCCTGGCGATACTGGCAAGCGCGCGCCTTGCAAACTATGGGCAAACCCAATGAGGCGATGAAATTATTCGCGCCACTCAGTGACGAATTTAATTTTTACGGGCAACTCGCCAATGCCGAACTGTCTGGTGTGCCGAGTTTGACCGCCATCAAGCCGCGCTTTGAGCCGAGCAAAAGCGAGCTCGACAGCCTCGCCAAAAGCATAGGCGCGCAACGCACGCTCGCCTTGTACCGACTGGATATGCGCGTCGATGCGCGACTGGAATGGATTTGGTTATTGCGCAACTTTAACGACCAAGAATTACTCACCGCGTCCGAGTTTGCCAAGCGCAACGAGATGTTCGATCGCGCCATCGGTGCGGCAGAAAAAACCGTGTTCACTCACGACTTCAGCTTGCGCTATATGGCACCGTACCGCGACGCGCTCAAAGAACACATCGTCGAAAACGGCTTGGAAGAAGCGTGGGTATTCGGTTTGATGCGCCAAGAAAGCCGCTTCGCCACCAGCGCGCGCTCGCCTGTGGGCGCGGCAGGACTGATGCAAATCATGCCCAGCACCGCGCGCTGGGTGGCAAAACAACTGGGGTTAAAAAGCTATCGCGACCATCTAATTGCGCAGCTCGATACCAACTTAAAGCTCGGCACGTTTTATATGAAAAACGTGTTGAACTCGGCAGGCGCTAGCCCCGTCATGGCAACCGCCGCCTACAACGCAGGCCCAGGGCGGGCGCGCAAATGGCGCGGCGAACAAGATCTAGAAGGTGCGATTTACGCCGAGACCATTCCCTTTGACGAGACCCGTGATTACGTTAAAAAAGTGATGAGTAACACCCACTATTACGCCAAACAATTCGGCGCACCGACGCGCAGCTTGAAAGACCGTATGGGCGTGATTGCGGGTAAGACGGTAGAGAATCAGAGGGCGATACCAGATGAAAAATAATGCGATGCGTTTATCAGTTTTAATGGTTTACCTCTCCCTCCCCGCTTTGCTGACCATAGTAGGGAGTGTTAGTGGTGGGGCAGTTGATGTCGCGCAACTAATGAGTTTTTTTTTCTACGCGGCACCTCATTTCCTATGGCTAACCGTTGCTGTATTTGCTAAGTTCTCAAACGCACTATGGCACGCTGGTTTAATCGCTGCTTCCGTCGCGCTGTCAGCAATTTCGGCGTTATGGTTGCTGCCACAAGACCCGTCAGGTCTACCCCTTCAGTGGCTGTTATATTTGCCACTCGCCATCGTTTTGCAAATTGTCGCCGCAATTTTTACGTTTATTGTTCGCGCAAAACGATTGAAACAGGAGGGCTGGAAGCAATGACTAACTCCCCCCAAATTTATTGCGTCGGTGGTGCGGTGCGCGACGCGCTACTAGGTTTGCCTGTGCACGACCACGATTGGGTGGTGGTGGGCGGCAGTCTCGAAGCGATGTTGGCACAAGGTTACTTGCCAGTCGGTAAAGATTTCCCCGTGTTCTTACACCCGCAAACCCATGAAGAATATGCCTTAGCGCGCACCGAGCGCAAAACAGCAAAGGGCTATCAGGGCTTTGCTGTATATGCCGCACCCGACGTGACGCTGGAGCAAGATTTATCGCGCCGCGACTTCACCATCAACGCCATCGCGCGCGCCGCTGACGGCACGCTCACCGATCCTTATCACGGACTAGCTGACCTCAAGGCGGGTGTGTTGCGCCATGTCAGCAGCGCGTTTAGTGAAGACCCGGTGCGCATTTTGCGTGGCGCGCGTTTCGCGGCGCGCTTTGCTTTTGTCATCGCCCCCGAAACCTTGCAACTGATGCGCGACATGGTCAGCAACGGTGAAGTCGATGCGTTGGTGGCGGAACGTGTGTGGCAAGAATTGGCACGCGGTTTGATGGAAAAAAATCCTGCGCGCTTTATCGAAACGCTGCGCGAGTGCGGCGCGTTACAAAAAATCATGCCAGAGCTAGATGCCTTATTCGGCGTGCCTCAGCCGCCTTTGCATCATCCCGAAATCGACTGCGGTATTCATGTGATGATGGTGCTAGACGATGCAGCGCGACACGACTATTCCCTCGCCACGCGCTTCGCCGCGCTGCTGCACGATTTGGGCAAAGGCAACACACCCGCCGATATTTTGCCGCGTCATTTAGGACATGAGGCGCGCGGCGTGAGTTTGGTAAAGGCCTTGTGCGAACGCTTGCGCGTGCCTGCTGAATGCCGCGACTTAGCCCTGCTTACCGCGCGCTATCACGGCGACATTCACCGCGCGTTTGAGCTGCGCGCCGACACCGTCATCAAATTATTTCAAAGCGTGGATGCGTGGCGCAAACCTGAACGTTTCGCCGAACTACTGCAAGCCTGCGCCTCGGACGCACGCGGACGCACGGGAAACGAAACTGACGACTACCCGCAAGCCGCGTATTTATTAGGTTTGCTGACTCTGGCACGCGCTGTCGATGCAGGTGCGATTGCGGCAAGCTGTGGCTCACCCGCCAAAATTCCCGAAGCCATCAGTCGCGCGCGCGTCGCCGCCATCCACGACGCGGTCGCTGCGCAACGCGCATGAGTGCCGAACCTATGAACGCGGTCATTCAAGCGCGCGGCTTGCGCAAAAGTTATGGCGATACGCGGGTCGTCAACGACCTCAATCTCACCATCCAACGCGGCGAATGTTTTGGTTTATTGGGGCCAAATGGCGCGGGCAAAACCACTACTTTACGCTTGCTGTTGGGACTGATTGCGCCCGATGGTGGCGAGCTGAGTTTGCTTAATCACGCTGTACCACAAGATGCCCGTGTGGCACGCTTACGCGTGGGTGTGGTGGCGCAATTCGACAACCTCGATCCCGACTTTACCGTGGCGGAAAATCTGCTGGTATATGGTCGATATTTCGGCATGAGCGACGCAGCAATCGAGGCGCGTATTCCGCAACTTTTAGAGTTCGCCAATCTCACGAATAAGCGCGATGCAAAAGTGCCGACGCTGTCCGGCGGCATGAAACGCAGACTGACTTTGGCACGCGCGCTGGTGAACGATCCCGACATTATTTTTCTCGACGAACCCACCACCGGACTCGACCCACAAGCGCGCCACCTCATCTGGCAACGCCTGCGCGAACTCACCGCGCAAGGCAAAACGCTGCTGCTCACCACGCACTTTATGGAAGAAGCCGAACGCCTGTGCCACCGCCTCGCCGTGATGGATCACGGCAAGCTCATCCAACAAGGCACACCGCGAGAACTGATAGAAAAGAACATCGAACCGCAAGTCGTGGAAGTGTTCAGCGAAACCTCAGCGGCATGGGCGGAACAACACGCCGCGCACTACGCACAGCGTTTTGAAATCAGCGGCGAATCGGTGTTCTGCTACGTGCAAGATGCGCAAGTTTTAGTCGCGCATTTGCAAACACAAACTGAATTGCGCTACCTGCACAGACCAGCGAATTTGGAAGATGTGTTTTTGAAATTGACGGGAAGAGAGATGCGGGAATGACGACAACCATCAATTTCTCCGCGCTTGTCGAAGACGATAATTACCTCGTCAATCTCGGTCGCGGCGTTTGGTTAATGGACAATCACCGATGGGCGTTAAAGGTTTGGGAAAACGAAAAATCAAACCAAAGTTACTCGCTGATTCACGCTGACTATCACTGGGATAACATCTACGATTTTCACGATTCGGCCGAAATCGAGGAGCAGTTGTTGCAGGCCTCTTCCGCGCAAGTTGCACAATTAGTTGCCGAAGGTAAGTGGGTTTGTTTCGACTCATTCATTGCCCCAGCCCTTCGTCGAGGACTCATTCACACAGTCCATTTTTATTGTTTGCAAAACGAAGGTGACGACAATGCCTTCGATTCTGATTTTTTATTACTCTGCGGTGCAACTCAGTTTGTCTATACGGATATTGCGAGTTTAGCCAATGCACAAATTGATGGCTCATTTATCTTTGACCTTTGCCTCGACCTATTTAATAAGAGCGACCAATGGTGCGAAGGCGAGCTTTGGAACGATACTGAAATCGTGCAGTTTTTGCATACCGTTCGCCATTTCATTCATTTCGCTGAATTGGTCACGGTTTCGATGTCGTTCAATTATTCTGGCAATGTCGCGGACACACGCCACCTTACGGAGCTTGTGATTCCGTGGATACTCGAATGCCGAGAAAATCGTTAGCATGATTGTGGTTGATATTTTACTAATGCCCAAACAGGTGTAATGCTCATTAAGCACTCATCATTTATCTTATTCAATTTTCGCCTATATAATGCACGTCATATTGCACAATATTTTGTAACTATCGGGAGGCATCATGGGAATTTCGGTGCATGACGTGGTGGCATTTTCTCAGGCGCGTGCGAATCTTTCCGATTTGGCGGAGCAGGTCAAAGCGGGGGCGGAGAAAATCATCACCAAGAACGGCGAAAGCTATGTGGCTTTGATAGATTCAGATCGGCTGGATTACTATCACCGTTTGGAGCGTGAGCGCATTCATTTGTTGCTGATAGACGAAGCCGCATTAGGCTTGGCGGATGTGGCGGCGGGACGCGTGAAAGATGCCAAACTCACGCTACAAAAAATCAAACGTAAGCGCGCCGCGTAACTCAAACCGTGGCAAAGAAAACTACCATTAAACTGACCGCAAACTTCGAGCGAAATCTCGAAGGAATAGATGCATTTTTGACCGAAGCAAATGTAGCATTTGCCTATGATGATTTGCTGGACACGCTCACCGAAACTTTAATTCCAAACTTGGAAAGTTTCCCCGCGCTAGGTCGCCCATTTCTCAATCGTCCGGTGTGTTCGGTGGAGGTAAGCAACGCTCTGGCGCGCTTGACCAAGCAATTGCAAGACGGCGAATTGCGCGAATATTTGCTGGACGATTACATGGTGTTGTACGCGCAATTTGGCCCGGTGATTTATTTGCTGGCAATCAAACATCACCGCCAATTGTCATTCGATTTTCTGTCGCTGTGGACTAAACCATGAACCTCATCTTGCGCATGATTTATGTGTTTGTGTTGTCATTGTTTCGTCCACGCATCACGGCGGACAATATGGTGAGCGAGCTGAGTTTGCGCGTTTTGCCGAACGATTTGGACATCAATCTGCACATGAATAATGGACGTTATCTGACCATCTGTGATTTGAATCGCGTGGATTTATTTATTCGTTCAGGATTGATGCGCGCGATGTTTAAGCGCGGCTGGATACCTGTGATTGCCGAGCACACCATGACGTATAAACGCCCGCTGAATCTGTGGCAACGCTATAGGGTGAGCTTGCAAGTTACCCATAGCGATGAGAAGTATTTTTATATGACGCACACTTTTATGCGCGCGGGTCGTGTGCTGGCGCAAGGTACGTCCAAAGGTTGTGTCTATGCAAAAAATCACGGTGTCATCAGCCCGATGGAGGCAATGGCGGCGATAGAGTCGGATAGAAAAAATGCAAACTAATCACTACGCCTTACCGCGCTTCAGCCGCCGTTTTATCCCCATCTGGCAACGCAATTTTATGGTGTGGAAAAAGATGGCGGGCTCATCTATTTTGGGGCATCTCGCTGATCCCGTGATTTACATGCTGGGCTTGGGGTTCGGCTTGGGCAGCATGTTGCCCAACATAGACGGCATTTCGTATATCACGTTTTTGGCGGCAGGAACGGTGTGTTATAGCACCATGAATTCGGCGAGTTTCGAGGCTTTGTATTCGGGCTTTGCGCGGATGCACGAGCAGCGCACTTGGGAGGCGATACTCAATACACCGATTACCTTGGACGACATCGTATTTTCAGAAATAGTGTGGGCGGCGAGTAAAAGTTTGTTGTCGGGATTAGCGGTGCTGGCGGTGATTTGGGTGATGGGCTTGTCGCATTCGCCGCTGTCGTTGTGGATTATTCCTTTGGCATTTTTGGTTGGCTTATGTTTCGCCGCGCTGGGCTTGATTATGACCGCGTTAGCACCGGGTTATGACTTTTTCATGTACTACTTCACCTTGGTCATCACGCCTATGGTGATATTATGTGGGGTGTTTTTTCCTGTCGCGCAATTACCCGTTTGGCTGCAAAGTGTCTCGGCTTTTTTACCGCTCACGCACGCTATCAGTCTTGCTCGACCGCTGTTAAGCAACACCCTCCCGTCGCACTTTATCTTGCATATTGCCGTGCTCGTTGCCTACGCGCTATGCGGCTTTTATGTCGCGCTGGTGTTGTTTCGTCGCCGTTTATCTCAATAAGGATTTCATCATGTTATGGCTTAAAGCATTTCACTTAATCGTGGTGGTCAGTTGGTTCGCAGGCTTGTTTTATTTGCCGCGCATTTTCGTCAATCTTGCCATGGCAACCGAGCCCGCCGAAATCGCACGCTTAAAACTGATGGCGCATAAGCTGTACCGTTTCGTCACGCCGATTTCATGGTTGGTGTTGATTTCAGGCGTGTGGCTATGGCTAGGTTTTGGCTTTAGCGGCGGCTGGTTACACGCGAAATTATTTTTAGTATTTTGCTTGTTCGGTTATCACGGCTATTGCGGCAAATTAGTCAAACAATTCGCCGCCGACAAAAATACCCGTAGCCATGTGTTTTATCGCTGGTTCAACGAAGTCCCAGTACTGATGCTCATCGCCATTGTGATTTTGGTGGTGGTTAAACCTTTCTAAAAGAGAAGACCCTATGCCTGATTTTTTTGCCCCTTGCCCACGCGGCCTTGAAGCCATTCTCCACAGCGACCTAGAAAAAATGGGCGCGAAAAATGTGAAGACCACCGAGGGTGGGGTGCACTTTTTTGGCGACTGGGAATTATGCTATCGCGCCAATTTAGAGAGCCGCGTGGCAAGCCGAATTTTGTGGCGCGTGTGCAGTGCCAAATACGCCAGCGAGCAAGATATTTATCAAGCCGCGTACAAGATGCACTGGCAGAATTGGTTCGATGTCACGCACACCATCCGCGTACACGTCACCGCGATACGCTGCCCGCTGAAGAGTTTGGAATTCATCACGCTGCTGATTAAAGATGCAGTGTGTGACCGCTTTCGCGAGCACTGCAATGAACGTCCTAGCGTCAACACGCAAGAGCCGGACATTCGCATCCACACCTTTATCGAAGACGACACCATCATGTTGTATCTCGATACCTCGGGTGACGCGCTGTTCAAACGTGGCGTGCGGATGCACACCAATGAAGCACCGATACGCGAAAATTTAGCGGCGGGAATTTTGCGCTTGAGCGGCTGGCAACCCAACACTCCGCTGCTTGATCCGATGTGCGGCAGCGGCACATTTTTGATTGAAGCGGCGCAAATGTCGCTCAACATTCAGCCAGGAATTTCGCGCCGTTTTGGTTTTGAAAATCTTAAAAATTTCGATGCAGTGAAATGGCAAGCGATGCGCAAAGCGGCACTCGCCGCACAAATCGCACCGCATCCTTTGGAAATTTACGGCAGCGATTTATTTGGCGACGCACTGAAAACGGCGCAGCGCAATCTGCAAGATGCGGGCTTGGACGAATGCGTGGAACTCAATCAGGCCAACATCTTGGAGATTACCGCACCCGCCGCAGTGGGGACCTTGGTCGCAAATTTGCCCTACGGCGAACGCATGGGTGAGTTAGATGAATTGGCGGAGTTGTATCCGAAATTGGGCGACGCGCTGAAGAAAAATTTTGGCGGTTGGACAGCGTATTTATTCACCGCCGACAAAGCCATTTTGAAGTTGATGCGCTTGTCACCTTCACGTCGCACCCCGCTGTTTAACGGTGCGATTGAATGCCGCTTATTGCAATACAAAATGGTCAGCGGCAGCAACCGCAAAGACGCGCTGGCAAAATAATTGCACGCGCCTGTGACGTAAAAAAACCTAGCGGATGTTGAGCTAGGTTTTTTATTGGCAGCTCGGCTTAAGGTTAAGTCATGCGCAAATGGTCGGTGCCACTCATCACATCGCGATCCACATTGGTTTTGCTTTCTAACTTAATGCGTAAACGTAAATCGTTGACCGAGTCGGCATTCTTCAATGCTTCTTCGTAAGCGATTTTGCCGTCCTCATATAGTTTGAATAACGCGCCATCGAAGGTTTCCATGCCGAGTTCGCGCGATTTTGCCATGACGGTTTTAATCGAGTTGACTTCGCCTTTGAAAATCAAATCGGCAATCAATGGCGAGTTGAGCAAAATCTCAATCGCAGCGGCGCGACCTTTGCCGTCTTTGGTGGGGATTAAGCGTTGTGAAACGAGGGCTTTAATGTTCAACGACAAGTCCATTAACAACTGCTCGCGGCGTTCTTCGGGGAAGAAGTTGATGATGCGGTCGAGAGCTTGGTTGGCACTATTGGCGTGCAATGTCGCCATACATAAATGCCCCGTTTCGGCAAACGCCACCGCGTATTCCATGGTTTCGCGATCGCGAATTTCACCAATCAAAATCACGTCAGGGGCTTGGCGCAAGGTGTTCTTCAGCGCGTTGTGCCAGTTGTCGGTATCCACGCCTACTTCGCGATGGGTAATGATGCAATTCTTATGGTCATGCACATATTCGACGGGGTCTTCGATGGTGATGATGTGACCGTAACTATTTTGATTGCGGTGTCCCAGCATCGCCGCCAGCGTGGTCGATTTACCCGAACCCGTCGCACCCACCAGAATAACCAAGCCGCGCTTGGTCATCACGATGTCTTTCAGAACTGGCGGCATTGCCATCTCATCCAAATCAGGAATTTTGGTGGTGATGGTACGCAACACCATGCCGACGCGCTGTTGCTGTAAGAACACGTTAACGCGGAAACGCCCGATACCTGGTGGGCTAATCGCAAAGTTACATTCGTGATTGGTCTCGAATTCCGCCGCTTGGCGGTCGTTCATAATGCTGCGCGCCAGTTCTTGGGTATGTTGCAGCGTCAGTACTTGGCTAGACACGGGGGTAAGTTTGCCGTCAATTTTGAAGGCAGGTGGGAAGCCTGCTGTAACAAATAAATCCGAGGCTTTGCGCGCAATCATGCCGCGCAATAAATTGTGTACCAGCTCGGTGGCTTGATCTCTTTCCATGCTTAACTCCTTGGTTGTTTAGCGCGTCGTTCGCGATTTTTTACGCGCCTGGGAAAGCGTCTTTGTTCATCGCTTTACCACGCGCTTCGGTGTTGCTAATCACGCCGCTTTTTACCAAAGTGGTTAAGCATTGATCCAGCGTTTGCATCCCCATGCCTTGTCCCGTTTGAATCGCGGAATACATTTGCGGCACTTTAGCTTCACGAATTAAGTTACGAATCGCGGGTGTACACAACATAATTTCATGCGCTGCGACACGCCCTGTGCCGTCTTTAGTTTTGAGCAACGCCTGTGAAATCACTGCGCGCAGCGACTCGGACAACATCGCTCGCACCATTTCTTTTTCGTCAGCAGGGAACACGTCGATGATACGGTCGATGGTTTTTGCCGCCGAGCTGGTGTGCAGCGTACCGAACACCAAGTGACCCGTTTCCGCTGCCGTCATCGCTAAACGTATGGTTTCCAGATCGCGCATTTCACCAACTAGAATCACGTCAGGATCTTCACGCAACGCCGAGCGCAAGGCATTGTTAAACGACAAGGTATGCGGACCGACCTCACGTTGGTTAATCAAACATTTTTTGCTTTCGTGGACAAATTCAATCGGGTCTTCGACGGTCAGAATATGTCCCATTTCTTTTTCGTTGATGTAATTCACCATCGCCGCGAGGGTGGTGGATTTACCTGAACCCGTAGGGCCTGTGACCAACACCAAGCCGCGTGGCGTATCAGAAATATCAGTGAAGATTTTCGGAGCTTTCAGATCTTCCAAACTGAGAATTTTAGACGGAATGGTACGCATCACCGCTGCCGCACCACGTTGTTGCACAAAGGCGTTGACACGGAAGCGCGCCAAACCAGGAATCTCAAATGAGAAATCAACCTCTTTATTTTCTTCGTAATGTTTGCGCTGACCGTCATTCATAATGTCGTAAATCAGCCCGTGCACTTCTTTGTGTTCCATTGGCGGAAGATTGATACGACGCATATCACCGTGTACTCGAATCATCGGTGGCAAGCCTGAAGACAAATGCAAATCGGAGGCTTTGTTCTTCACGCCAAAGGCTAACAACTCGGTGATATCCATTATAATTTCCTATTTTTTTAAGCGGCTCTAAGCCGCGTGAGTATGGGGCAAACAAGGCGCGGATTATGACGACAATCGCATCTAACTTGCAAGCTGTGAATCAGCAAATTCATCAAGCCGTCATACACGCTAAACGTGCGTCTGGCGCAGTTAAATTATTAGCGGTGAGTAAGACTTTTCCTGCTGCCGATGTGCGTTTAGCCTACCTTGCAGGACAAACCTGTTTCGCTGAAAACTATCTGCAAGAGGCACTGGATAAAATCGCCGCTTTGCAGAATTTGCCGCTGGAGTGGCATTTTATCGGGCCGCTACAAAGCAATAAAACGCGTTTGATTGCAGAAAACTTTGCCTGGGTGCATAGCGTGGATAGATTAAAAATCGCAGAGCGATTGTCCGCGCAACGCCCCTTAAATTTACCGCCGCTGCAAATTTGCCTGCAAGTGAATATCAGCGACGAAGCCAGTAAAAGCGGGGTTGCCAGCGACGAGGCTATTGCTTTAGGGTTGCAATTAGCATGCTTACCCAATCTTAACTTGCGCGGCTTAATGGCCGTTCCCGCCGCCAGTGACAATGTCGCGCTACAACGCGCCGCGTTCGCCAAGCTACGCGCATTGCGCGATGAATTAAATCAATACGGCTTGCAACTCGATACTTTGTCGATGGGCATGTCGCACGACTTTCCTGCCGCAATTGCAGAAGGCGCAACTATTATTCGTATCGGCTCGGCTATATTTGGCAATCGTAATTACTCTAAGGAAACAGTATGAAAATTTGTTTTATCGGCGGCGGCAATATGGCAACCGCACTCATCGGCGGCTTGCTGGCACAGGGCTTTAAGGCGATTGATTTAAGCGTAGTTGAAATTAACGCCGACAATCGCACGCGCTTAACGGCGCAATTTGGCGTGCGTTGTTCGGCTGATTTAGCGGCTGGCATTCAAGGTTGCGCTTGCATCGTGTTGGCGGTGAAACCGCAGCAATTACACGAGGTTGCCACGCAACTTGCGCCGATGCTGACAGGGCAATTATTGATTTCGATTGCCGCAGGTATTCGCGCTTCCGACCTGGCGCGCTGGGCAAATAGCACAGCTGTGGTACGCGCCATGCCCAACACGCCCGCGCTGATTCAAAGCGGCATGACGGGCTTGTTCGCCTTGCCCAATGTGGCTGCGGCGCAACGCGCGCAAGCCGAACAGATTTTGGCAGCAGTGGGCAAAACCTTATGGCTGTCCGACGAGGCGATGTTGGATGCGGTCACCGCAATTTCGGGCAGTGGTCCCGCTTATGTTTTTTATCTCATCGAAGCCATGCAAGCGGCAGCCATAGAGCTGGGCTTTAATGCCAACGAGGCGCGCCAACTTAGCCAAGAAACTTTTTTAGGTGCAGCCAAACTAGCCCTTGCCAGTCCCGATGATGTGGCAATTTTGCGCCAACGCGTCACCTCAAAAAACGGCACAACCGAGCGCGCGTTATTGAGCTTAGAAGCCAATCAGGTTAAGCAACACATCATCACCGCCGCGCACGCCGCTGCGGCGCGTTCGCGTGAAATGGGCGATGAATTGGGGTGCGCATAATGATTAACGACATCTTGCAACTGCTGCTAGACGTTTTTGTGCAAGGCTTTGCGGGTATCTTGCTGGCGCGCTTTTTATTGCAAACCTTGCGCGCACCGCTGCGTAATCCACTTGGCGAAATGGTGATGTCGTTGAGCAATTTTATCGTGTTGCCCACGCGCCGCTATGTGCCGTCCGTGCGCCAATTAGACACGGCAAGTTTGCTGTTGGCGATATTGGTGATGGCTCTGTATGTCGCATTGAGCTTGGCATTGCAGGGTATGGTGAATTATTCTCTGTTGGGATTATTGGCGTTGAGCTGCGTTAAATTGCTGCTGCTCACGGTGTACTTTTTAATCGGTGTGCTGATTGCACAAGCGGTGTTGTCGTGGACCAATCCACACACGCCACTCGCACCGATTTTGCATAGCATCACGCAGCGTTTTTTAACGCCGATTCAACGCATCGTGCCGCTGGTTGGCAATCTGGATTTGTCGCCGCTGATTTTGTTTGTCATCTGCCAAATGGTGCTGCGCGCACCCCTCGCGCTACTAGAAAATTTCGCGCTACGACTGCTCTAATGTCCGTCACTTGGTATCGCAGCCACGCTGATGGCATCACGCTCACACTGCACGTTCAGCCTGGCGCGAAACGCAGTGAAATTGTTGGGCTGCACGGCGACGCGCTGAAGCTGAAACTTGCCGCGCCGCCCGTAGAAGGTAAGGCGAATGAGGCTTTACGACGTTTTATTGCCGAGCAATTTCAGGTGGGATTGCGCGATGTCACGCTCAAACAAGGCACGCAATCACGGTACAAAGTGGTGCTAATCAGCAACAGCAAAATCTCCCCTGAAACTTTGTTAAGCTCGACGTAAAAAAACCAGCTTGCGCTGGTTTTTTCTTGCGGCTATCGCGGCTACTTAGTGAACCGTAGCGGGTGCCATATCATTGTGGCTGACATGCCCCATTTCATCAGCAATATCATGCGGCTCTAATTGCAGCTTGATTTGCTTGCTATCCGTTTTGCCGTTGACATTGATGATGTTGATTTTGCCTGAACCTTGTTTCATATCATCAGCAAAGTCATATACCGCGCCGACAATCAACAGATGACCTTCTTTAACGGCTTCTGCGTATTCCACCAGTGCCGCTGCAACCTGGTTGTTCACATTGCTTTGTACGCCGTCAATGCTTGCCACCCCTTTAGCCACTTTAATGGTGTCCAACTCTTTTTTAATCGCCTCTTCTAATTTGCTGTAATCGCTGCTGGCTGCCGCAATCGCGCCGCAACGTGAGTGTCCCAAAATCAGCAACAACGATGAGCCCAGATGATTGATGCCGTACTCCACCGAACCTTTGGCGGTGGCAATTTGATTACCAATGTCGCGAATCATAAACAAATCGCCTTCGGGGCTGGTGTCCAACATATTGGTATGCACGCGCGAATCAGAGCAGGCGACCACAGTGGCGCGAGGATGTTGTCCACGCGATAATTCTTGGAAAAACGTCGCGCCATGCACCGCTGCATAAGAGCTTTCTACCTGTTGAATGTCTTTGATAAAAGAGCGCGCTACGGCTGCTTCGCCGTGTTCATGTGCGCTAACGGTCATCGGGCTACAGATACTAACGGCGATCAACAACGATGCAATTTTTTGCTTAAACATACACTCTCCCTGAGCCTTAGTTAATTTAGATGTGCGCCGCAATTATTTACTGCACGGTCGCAGCGTAAGAGTATAGCCAGTTATTTTTGCGCTGTGGAAAAAAAGTAATATCTTAAATAGTTGCTGGGTATCTCGGAAAATTCAAATATCGAAGTGAGGGTAACCCGCAAGGGGCTTCCCCATGAAACATAGTCGCTACGCTTCTTGTTTCATGTGAAGGCGCGAACAAAAAATTACGACGCGGCATAGAGGTGCTATGTAAGGAGTAATTTTTTGTGAGTAACAACGCATCGCGAAGAGATTTGAGTTTTACGGGATGCCCTACATCAGGATGACATCGTATTGCTCTTGCGTATAAGCCGTTTCGACTTGCAAGGAAATGGGTTTGGCGATGAAATCAGACAGCTCCGCCAAGGCTTGCGATTCCTCGTCTAAGAACAAATCAATCACTTGTTGTGCTGCCATGATGCGGTATTCGCGCGCGTTAAATTGACGCGCTTCGCGGACGATTTCCCGCACGATTTGGTAGCACACGGTTTGCGCGGTTTTTACCTGCCCGCGCCCTTGGCAGGTCGGACAGGCTTCGCATAGTAAATGCGCCAGACTTTCGCGCGTGCGCTTGCGCGTCAACTCCACCAACCCCAATGCGGAAAAGCCATTCACGGTGATGCGCGTATGGTCGCGCGCCAGTGCTTTGCTTAACTCCGCCAGTACCGTGGCTTGATGTTCGGCACTCTCCATGTCGATAAAATCGCAAATGATAATGCCGCCCAAATTACGCAGCCGCAGTTGGCGTGCGATAACTTGGGTGGCTTCGAGATTGGTCTTAAAAATGGTGTCGTCAAAATTGCGCAAGCCGACAAAGCCGCCCGTGTTCACATCCACCGTGGTCAATGCCTCGGTCTGGTCGATGATGAGATAACCACCCGACGGCAAATCGACGCGCTTAGATAAGGCGCGCTCGATTTCTTCTTCCACGCCATACAAATCAAACAGCGGACGCGCGCCAGGGTAATGCTCTAATTTATCGGCAGCGATGGGCGTATAAGCCTGCGCAAAATCCAACATTTTTTGATAGGTCACGCGCGAATCAATTTGGATGCGCGCGGTGTCTTGGTTCACGAAGTCGCGCAACACGCGCAGGCTGATGTCCAATTCTTGATACAACAATTGCGGCGCGCTGGCGGTTTTAGCCGCCAGTTGCAATGCCGTCCACAACCTATCCAAATACGCCACATCCGCTGCGAAATCAGGCTGCTCGGCGGCTTCGGCAACGGTGCGAATAATGTAGCCACCTTTATGTTCGGCAGGAATCGCCGCCAGCAAACTGGCGCGCAAGGCATCGCGCTGCGCCTCACTTTCGATGCGTTGCGACACGCCGATATGACTTTCTTGTGGCAAAAAAACCAACAGCCGTCCCGCCATGCTGAGCTGCGTGGTGAGGCGCGCACCTTTCGTGCCGATGGGGTCTTTAATCACTTGCACCAAGATGTTTTGCCCGTCGAATAAACGATGTTCGATGGGCTTAGGGTCGGCAGTATTTTCCCAAATATCGGCAACGTGCAAAAACGCCGAACGCTCCATGCCAATGTCGATAAACGCCGACTGCATCCCTGGCAACACGCGCTTCACCTTACCCAAATACACATTGCTGACAATGCCGCGACTCGTGCTGCGCTCAATATGCAAATCCTGCACGATGCCTTGCTGCATCACCGCCACGCGAGTTTCTTGCGGGGTGACATTGATTAAAATTTCGTCGCTCATGCGCAGCTCCTCACGGTGTGACTAAATTAAATTTGCGTAACAGCGCGACGGTCTCGCATAAGGGCAAACCCACCACGCCCGAATAACTGCCCGCCAGATGCGCCACAAACGCGCCCCCCAAACCTTGTATGCCATATCCGCCTGCTTTGTCACGTCCTTCGCTGCTCATCAAATAACGACGAATGCGCGCTTCATCCAGCTCAATAAAGCACACGCGGGATACCGACAATGCCGTCTCAACTTGCGTGCCATGCCGCACCGCCAATGCAGTCAGCACCTGATGTTCGCGCCCCGATAAACTTTGCAACATTTCCAGCGCGTGCGCGGGACTGTCGGGCTTACCTAAAATTTTGCCGTCCAGCACCACCGTGGTATCCGCCGCCAATACAGGCGCGTCAGGCAAAGCGCGATAGCCCAACACGGCATAAGCCGCCGTCACTTTAGCCAAACACACGCGCTGCACATACGCCTCGGGCAATTCTTTTGGCAACGGCGTTTCGTCCACATCCATACCGCGCGCGCGGTCGCTACGCACATGCAACACTTCAAACGCCACGCCAATTTGCGTAAGCAACTCAGCGCGGCGCGGGCTTTGTGAGGCGAGGTAAATTTTCGGAAAGGGCATGTTTATCTCTTAGGGGGGTCTAGAAATTCAAATATCTAAGCAAGACAAGGTGCGAACAAAAAATTGCGACGACGCATAGAACAACTATGTGAGGAGTAATTTTTTTGTGAGCAACGCCGTATTGCGACGAGATTTGAGTTTCTAGAGCCTCCTGATTACTCGCGATGATACGGATGGTTGTGCATCAAGCTGTGCGCGCGATACAACTGCTCGGCGAGCAGCACGCGCACAAACGCGTGCGGCAAGGTCAAGGCGGAAAGAGCCATTAACTGCTTGGCGGATTGCTTCACCGTTGGGTGTAAGCCATCCGCGCCACCGACAATAAAAGCGACATCGCAGCCTTCGCGCATCCAGTCTTGCAGGTGCGCGGCGAGCTGTTTGGTGGTCGGTGTCGCGCCGCGTTCATCCAAAGCAATGCGCCAACAACTCGACGGCAACGCCGCCAAAATGCGCTGCGCTTCCGCTTGCATAATTTGCTCGGTGGTTTTGCCCGTGGTGCGCGGCTCAGGCTTGATTTCCAGCAGCTCAATCTTCGCCTCGCGCGGCATCCGCTTGACGTACTCATTGAACCCGACCGTAATCCAATCAGGCATTTTGTGACCTACGGAGACGATGATGAGCTTCATATTAAAAACCTCGCCAAACCTACTGCGTGACTCGATTGCTGCGTTGCGCGGTACTCGCTTCCTCGCCTACCTTGCGGTATGTCTCGGTCGCTCCGTTCCGTGCGCCTTGCACTCAAGCCACTCGCTACGGTTTTACGAGGTTTTTCCAAACAGTGAATCAGCCGTATTGTTAGTGAGAGCCCGCCAGCTTCGGGCGCGCTGCTTGGGCTTTGCTCCACAGCTCTTCGAGGTTGTAATACTCACGAATCGCGGGCTGCATGATGTGGACTAACACTTCGCCCAAATCGACCAAAATCCATTCGCCGCTTTCTTCGCCTTCACGACCAATCACTTCTTCGCCTAGCTCTTTGAGCTTGACGACGACGTTATCCGCGAGGGCTTTAGTTTGGCGGCGAGAATTCGCGCTGGCGATAATCATGCACTCGAACAGCGAGCTTAATTTGCTGGTGTCGATGGTGGTGATGTTGACGGCTTTGATGTCTTCCAGAGCGGCGACAACGGCCTTAATTTTTTCTTCAGTAGTTAGCATGTTGGTACAAATGATTCTCATAAATATATTCCGCCACCGAACCGGGTAGCAGATAGCGGATGCTGCGTTGTTCCGCCACACGCGAGCGAATTACGGTGGCTGAAATTTCTAATTTTGGGATACCTAACACGGCGATGCCGCCATGTGTTTGCTGCTGTAACTGACTCGCTGCGCATAAGCGATTTTGATACTGCTCACGCAAAATTTGTGGCGCAGATTCGATGCGCTCTTCAATAGTAAAACCGGGCCGATAACCGACCACGATATGCGCCAACTCGAACAACGCTTCCCACTCGTGCCAAGTGTGCAACTGCAAAAACGCATCGCCGCCCATCAGCAAACACAGCGGTTGATGCTCGCCCACTTCAGCGCGCAACTCGCGCAGCGTATCCACCGTGTAACACTTGCTACTGCGCTGCACTTCGCGTTCATCCAACACAAAAGCGGGCTGCTCGGCAATCGCCAATTTCACCATCTCACTGCGCTGTTGCGCCGACACTTGCGGGGTGGTGCGATGCGACGGAATCCCCGTGGGAATAAAGCGTATCTGCTGCAAATTCGCCAGCTCCAACATCTCCTCAGCCAAGCGCAAGTGCCCGTAATGTATAGGGTCAAACGTCCCGCCTAAAATGCCGATGGGGTGCAGCATTTTCTACTTTGGTAAATCTAAAGTTTGCTGATAAACCTCACTCGAAGGCAAACCTATTGCGTTTATATCAAACTTTAACGAAGGTTCAACCCGACTACTCGCACTATGGATTCTAAAATTTATGCTATAGCCATGATTAAACACTAAGGTTTTGGAATACAGGCCACCATTTTTATTATTGATTGCGTTAATGCAATCAGGATATTTAGTACGTTTTGTAGCGAGCGTTTTGTTGAAATTCCATGCTTGAATTTGAACGTTGGTAGAACCTTCACAAATCACTTTGTAAAAGTCATGCTTACCAACCAGGTAAGAAATAATTGCCTTGCAAAGCTCCGCTTGCTTAGCTGTGCTGATATGGCAAATTCTCTGCAATTCATCTGCCCAAGCATCCAAAATCGGCCAATAAAAACGTTGGGCTTTGTCATCCATGTCGCTCCATAGAGCTGTCCCATCAGAGCCTTTTTTTATTTTTTTAAGCTCATCGAACAACGGTGTCGCGGCTTGCCAGTAATCGGCACTGCATCCTTCAGAATCTATACCCCATTTTTTAACAAAATTGACCGTACCAGATAGTCGCGAATGCTTTAACGCTTGATGATTATTCTTGCAGGATATGCCTAGCGTTTTTCCATTCACAGTAAGCAACACATCGCGCACGTCACCCGCCGAACCCGCTTGGTCTGAGTTAAATTTGATGCTTCCATCTGCGCCCGATTGAACAAATAAAATTTCCTTGTTCAGAATATGTTGCACCGCAATTTCAGCAGCGGCAGTAAATGTAGCTTGCTTCTTTTCTGAAACCGCAGCAAAAGCCAACTTAGCATTGCTCGAAAAAGCATTCTTCTCAATTGCAAAACCCGTTTGCTTTTCCAAAGCAGTACCTACTGCCCACTCAAAGGCTCTACCGTTATCTGTTTGCGTACTCACACATTCTCCAAATCGTCTTTAATGGCTTTCGCAACCCAATAAGCCAAATCAACAGGAACGGCATTGCCTATCATCTTGTAGCCATTACGCATATTGGTATAAACAAACTCATAGTCATCCGGGAAGGTCTGAATCCTCGCACACTCACGGATAGTTAAACGTCGATACTCACTCTCGTGTCCTTTAGCAAATTCGCGCAACTCTTGCCCTGCAACCTTAATCATTTTAGGTGCTTGCGGATGAAATGGAATATGTCTATCCGTTGCTAAAATTGTATAAGACTGCTCATCCCATCCGCGCACCCGATTACGCGACATAAAAATCGGCGAGTAACCGCTGTCCATGAATTCATGGTTTTTTACTTTCTTGGTGAGACCAATTTTTAGATTGGCTAAATCACCAATTGCATCGCGTAAGGTCTTTTTACTTTTTAGTGGCTCAGGGAAAATAAATTTTTTTTCTAATGACTTGTGATAGCCAACAATAAACACGCGTTCACGATCTTGAGGCACACCGTAATCACTAGCCTTCAAGAGCTTCCAACTAACCTCATAACCTTCGGTTTCAAACATCTGAACTATTTTTTTGAATGATTCAATGTTACGAGAGTGAATCAAACCATGGACATTTTCAGCAACAAAAAATGCTGGATTAGTGCGCTTAATCACGCGCAAATACTCAAAGAACAACTCGCCACGTGCATCGTTAATGCCTCGTCGCGCACCCGCTTCAGACCACGATTGACAAGGTGGTCCACCGATTACGCCCACTACTGATTTTGGCAAATCAGCATCAGGCACATCTCGGATAGAGCGTCCGTCAAAGTGTGTATTTGGGAAATACTGGCGATACGAAGGAGCGATTGTTTTGTCGTATTCATTCGCCCAGATAGTCTTAAACCCCGCCTTTTCAAATCCGATGTCCATGCCACCTGCACCAGAAAAAAGCGACAGCAGCGACAACATTTGTGGCTCTGACTTTTGAAGTTGCGCCTGCACAGATACAGACGTGCTACAACTTACATCTGTATCAATCATGTTAGACAATCCTTCAAAGCTCATTTAACTATTGCCTGCGCGCTTAAACCGCCAACAAACGTATATCCGACAAGACTTTTGCCAGATACGCGGTGAAGCGGGCGGCTAACGCGCCATCAATGACGCGGTGGTCGTAGGACAGCGACAACGGCAACATCAAACGTGCGACGAATTCGCCGTCTTTATAGACAGGTTTCATGCACGATTTGGATACACCCAAAATTGCCACTTCGGGTGCGTTGATGATGGGCGTAAACGCCGTGCCACCGATGCCGCCCAAGCTGGAAATCGAGAAGCAGCCGCCTTGCATATCGGCTGCGGTGATTTTTTTCTCACGCGCTTTGGCAGAAATCTCGCCCAGCTCTTTCGCCAGTTGCACCAAGCCTTTGGTGTCCACGTCGCGCAACACGGGAACCATCAAACCGTCAGGTGTATCAACCGCCACGCCGATGTGGAAATAATTTTTATAGACCAAATTTTCGCCGCTGGCATCGAGTGAAGCATTAAATTCGGGGAATCGTTGCAGAGCTTTAACCACCGCTTTGAGCATAAATACCAGCGGCGTGATTTTGATAGCTTGCTTGGCGTATTCCTCGCCCAACTGCTTGCGGAACGCTTCCATTTCGGTGATGTCGGCTTCGTCAAATTGCGTGACGTGCGGAATGGTCACCCAGTTGCGATGCAAATTTGCGCCAGAAATTTTCTTGATGCGCGACAGCGGTTTGACTTCCACCGCGCCGAACTTAGCAAAATCAATGACGGGCGAAGCCAATACTTGCAAGCCATTGCCGCCTGCCGATGCTGAAGCGCGCGGTGATGCCAACGCACCTTTGACGAAGTTTTGTACGTCTTCGCGCGTAACACGATTTTTATCGCCACTGCCTGGCACGAGGGCAATGTCCACGCCCAACTCACGCGCAAAACGACGCATGGCAGGACTGGCATGGGCTTTTTTGCCTGATGGCGTGGCGATAGTTTGAATCGCAACAGGTGCAGCAATGACAGGCGCGGGCGCAGCAACAGGTGCGGCGACTACGGGCGCAGGTGCAACCGCTGCGATGGCAGCAGGTGCCGCCGCCGCTTTAGGTGCTGCCGCATCGCTGCTTTCCAATACCAAAATCACTGAACCTTGCGAGACTTTATCGCCCAGTTTGATTTTCAATTCTTTGATGACACCCGCGTAAGGCGAGGGCACATCCATCGCTGCCTTGTCGGTTTCCAGCGTCAACAGCGTGTCTTCCGCCGCAATGGTGTCGCCCACTTTGACCATCACTTCGATGATGCTCACGTCTTTGTAATCGCCGATGTCCGGCACACTTACATTTTTCATTTCTGCCACGATAGTTCTCCTGACCTTAAACGGTGGTTGGATTAGCTTTTTCTGGATTGATGTTGTATAGCTTGATGGCGCGCGTCACTTCGGATGCGGCAATCGAACCCTCGTCCGCCAAGGCTTTCAAGGCAGCGACGGCGATGTAATGACAATTCACTTCAAAGAATTCGCGCAAATGTTTACGCGTATCGGAGCGACCAAAACCATCTGTGCCCAACACGGTAAAACGCTGCGGCAAGAAGCCACGAATTTGATCGGCAAACGAGCGCATATAATCGGTCGAAGCAATCACCGGCCCACTGTGTTTCGCCATACATTGTTCAACGTAACTGACGCGCGGTTTCGCTTCGGGATGCAACATATTCCAACGCTCGCAATCCAAGCCTTCGCGGCGCAATTCGGTAAAACTGGTGACGCTCCACACGTTGGCTGCCACGCCAAAATCTTTCGCCAACAACTCTGCTGCCGCGATAGATTCACGCAAAATCGTGCCGCTGCCCATCAATTGCACTTTGAGTTTTTTGTCTTTCGCCTTGCCTTCGCTCAACAAATACATACCCTTCAAAATGCCTGCTTCAGCACCTTTTGGCATCTCAGGATGCAGGTAGTTTTCGTTCATCACGGTCAAGTAATAGAACACGTCTTCTTGCTCAACATACATGCGGCGCAAACCGTCTTGAATGATGACCGCCAATTCGTAGCCAAACGTCGGATCGTAAGACACGCAATTCGGAATCGTCGCCGACATCAAATGGCTGTGACCATCCTCGTGTTGCAAGCCTTCGCCGTTCAGCGTGGTACGACCCGCCGTGCCGCCCAACAAGAAGCCGCGCGCGCGCATGTCGCCCGCCGCCCAAGCCAAGTCACCGATACGTTGGAAGCCAAACATCGAATAGAAGATGTAGAACGGCAACATCGCCACGCCATGGTTGGCGTAAGAAGTCGCGGCGGCAATCCAGTCGGACATGCCGCCCGCTTCGTTAATACCTTCTTGCAACACTTGACCGGTCGAAGATTCTTTGTAGAACATCAGTTGGTCGGCATCTTGCGGGGTGTAGTTTTGCCCGACTTGCGAGAAAATTCCCAGTTGGCGGAACAAGCCTTCCATACCGAACGTGCGCGATTCATCGGGCACAATCGGCACGATTTGCTTGCCGATATTTTTGTCTTTGAGCAATACACCCAAGATGCGCACAAACGCCATGGTGGTGGAAATTTCGCGCTCACCTGTGCTTTGCAGCAAGGCATCAAACGCACTCAATTCGGGGATTGCCAGCGGGGTGGTAACAGGATTACGCGCTGGAATCGCACCCATTACGACACTGCGTTCTTTGAGATATTTGGCTTCCAAACTGTCCGCTGGTGGACGGTAAAAATTCAGGCTGGCGACTTGTTCGTCGTTCAATGGGATTTGGAAACGGTCGCGGAATTTCAGCAACGCTTCGTTGTTCACTTTCTTTTGCTGATGGGTAATGTTCTGCGCTTCACCCGCTTCGCCCATGCCGTAACCTTTAATGGTTTTCGCCAAAATCACAGTCGGTTGACCCGTGTGTTTGGAGGCCGCTGCATACGCTGCAAATACTTTATGTGGATCGTGTCCGCCGCGATTCAATGACCAAATTTCATCATCTGACATGTCGGCAACCATCGCCAACAATTCAGGTGATTTGCCAAAGAAATGTTCCCGCACATACGCGCCATTCTTGGATTTATACGTTTGATATTCGCCGTCCACCACTTCCTGCATACGCTTTTGCAACAAGCCTTTGCTGTCTTTGGCAAACAAACGATCCCACTGACCGCCCCAGACGATTTTGATGACGTTCCAACCCGCGCCACGGAACACGCCTTCGAGTTCCTGAATGATTTTGCTGTTGCCGCGTACTGGACCATCCAAGCGTTGCAAATTACAGTTGATGACAAAAATCAGATTGTCGAGTTTTTCACGACCCGCCATCGACACCGCGCCCAATGATTCGGGTTCGTCGGTTTCGCCGTCGCCCAAATATGCCCAAACTTTACGACCAGCGGTATTCGCCAAGCCGCGCAGTTCCAAGTAGCGCATAAAGCGCGCTTGGTAAATCGCCATCAATGGGCCCAAGCCCATCGACACAGTCGGGAATTGCCAAAAATCTGGCATCAACCAAGGATGCGGATACGAGGACAAGCCATCGCCGCCCGCTTCTTGGCGGAATTTATACATTTGCTCTTCGGTGATACGACCTTCAAGGTAGGCGCGCGCATACACACCGGGCGACGAATGACCTTGGAAATAAATTAAATCGCCGCCGTGGGTGTCGGTTTTGCCATGATAAAAATGGTTGAAACCTACGTCATGTAAAGTCGCTGCCGACGCGAAACTGGCGATATGTCCGCCCAATTCTGAAGAATCTTTATTCGCATTCAAGACTAACGCCATCGCGTTCCAGCGCATCAACGCGCGAATGCGATGTTCCATGTCGTGATTGCCGGTCGAGCGTTGTTCGTCCGCCACAGGAATGGTGTTGCAATAAGGAGTGGTCGCACTAAATGGCACGCCTGCGCCGCTACTACGCGCTTTGTCGAGCAATTTTTCCAAAATGAAATGCACGCGTTCTGAGCCTGCTTGTTCAAACACAGACTCCAGCGCGTCTAGCCATTCTTGGGTTTCTTGCGGATCGTAATCAGGTAATGTTGGCATCTTCACTTCTCCATTTATTGCATTGATATTTATATCGCCTTCTGCCAGCCCCGCGACATGCGAGGTTGAACTAACAAAAGACAATTTTTTACGAACACTGAATCACTTCGTGTTCGGTGACTATCCAATCCACTTGCACATCGGTAGTTTGTTGCGGAATTTCTTGCACCACTTGCAGCGCGTAAGCGGGGGCGACCAGCACAGGATGCGGCGTAATGCGCGCTAATAACTTGTCGTAAAACCCCCCGCCATAGCCCAGTCTTGCGCCATTTTTGGCAAAACCCAGCCCCGGCAAGGTCGCGAATTCTACAGCATTTAAGCTGTTTAGCCGCTCGCAGCGTGCGGGCACAGGCTCAGCAATCCCCCACGCCCCTTGTTCTAACTGCCCGCTCAAGTCGCTTACCCAATACAAATCCAGCTCATTGCTAGCGCGATTCACTTTAGGCAACACCAAGCGTTTGCCATCCGACAACACCCGCGCCGCCCAATCCGCGCCACCAAACTCGCTGCCAAAATTCATATACGCCAATACTGTATTGGCGCGCTGATATTCAGGCATCGCCGCCATGCGCTGGATAATTTGCGAGTTCAAGTTGGCACGCTCGGCAGGCGACAAAGCCTCGCGCGTGGCGAGTAGGGTGGTACGGAGAGTTTGTTTTTGAATCAAAGTCTCACGCATCACTCGACTAACCCAAAAACAATTTATACGCAGGGTTGTCGCTTTCGTCCCAGTACGGGTAGCCGAGTTTGTCGAGGAAGGCGCGCAGGGCGGCGGTGTCGTGGTGTGGCACTTGCATTCCGACCAGCACGCGGCCGTAGTCCGCGCCGTGGTTGCGATAGTGGAATAAGCTGATATTCCAGTTGTGGCTCATGCTGTTCAAAAAATTCATCAGCGCGCCGGGACGTTCGGGAAACTCGAAGCGGAACATGATTTCATCTTTTGCGGCGGGCGCGTGACCGCCGACCAAGTGACGCACGTGCAGTTTCGCCATTTCGTTGGCGGATAAATCCAGCGTCGCCAAATCATTATTTTGCAGCGTCGCCACCAGTTCAGCGGTCTCGCTTTGGTCTTTGACTTGAATACCGACGAACACTTGCGCGGCTTTTGGGTCGGCGTAGCGATAGTTAAATTCGGTGATATTGCGACGGCCTAACAGCGCGCAAAACTTGCGGAAACTGCCCGCCGTTTCGGGGATGGTCACCGCCAAAATCGCCTCGCGTTTTTCACCGATTTCAGCGCGCTCGGCGACGAAACGTAAGCGGTCAAAATTCATATTCGCGCCGCAGGCAATCGGAATCAGCGTCTCATTTTTGAGTTGTTCGCGCTTGGCATACAGTTTCGCGCCCGCCACCGCCAACGCACCCGCTGGCTCTAAAATCGAACGGGTATCTTGGAACACATCTTTAATCGCGGCACACACTTCGTCGGTGTTCACCAAGATAACTTCATCGACTAATTGCTGGCACAGGCGGAAGGTTTCCGCGCCCACATATTTGACTGCCGTGCCATCCGAAAATAGCCCCACATCATCCAAAGTCACGCGTTGTTTAGCTTGCAAGGAACGATACATTGCGTCCGAATCGGTGGTTTGCACACCGATAATTTTGATGTCGGGACGCACCGCTTTGACATACGCCGCCACGCCGGCAATCAAGCCGCCTCCGCCGATGGCGCAAAAAATCGCGTGGATGGGCGCGTGGTGCTGACGCAAAATTTCCATACCGATTGTGCCTTGTCCGGCAATCACATCGGGGTCATCGAAGGGATGGACAAAACTCAGTTTTTTCTCCGCGCCCAGTTGCAAAGCGTGCGCATAAGCGTCGCTGTAACTGTCGCCGTGCAGCACGATTTTTACATTGCTGCCGCCGAAATGCTTTACCGCATCTATCTTCACATTGGGCGTGGTGGTGGGCATCACGATGATGGCTTGGCAGCCCAATTTTTGCGCCGACATCGCCACGCCTTGCGCGTGATTACCCGCCGATGCGGCGATGACACCTTGCTTTAATTGCGCGCTGTTGAGCTGCGCCATTTTGTTGTACGCCCCGCGCAGCTTGAAGGAAAACACGGGCTGCATATCTTCGCGCTTAAATAAAATTCGGTTGCCGATGCGCGCGGATAAATTCGGCGCGAACTCTAACGGGGTTTCGATTGCTACGTCATAAACGCGCGCATTCAAGATTCTTTTAAGGTAATTATTCATAGCAAGGCAGGGCAAGAGGCGAAAAAAATGACCGCGAAGGGTAGCATAAAAGTGCGCCTTAACCCTTGCGAGATATAGCAAAATCGGTTCAAATGCCGCGCATGAAAAATCCCAATCCGCATGAAATCGTGGTGCAAACCAAAGTCAACTATCTAGCCGACCAATCCGATGAGGCGGCCAATCGTTACGTGTTTGCCTACACCATCACCATCAATAATATCGGCACGCAAGCCGCTAAATTGCTGAGCCGTCACTGGGTGATTACCGATAGCAATAATCAGGTGCAAGAGGTGCGCGGACAAGGCGTGGTGGGCGAACAACCGCTGCTCAAACCGAAGCAAAGTTTTGAATACACCAGTGGCACGGTGCTGGCGACCGATGTCGGCACGATGCGTGGCAGCTATCAATTTCAAGCTGAAGACGGCGAAGAATTCGACGCGCCCGTGCATGAGTTTGTCTTGAGCGTGCCACGCGTGTTGCACTAGGACATTTCGCAAAATTCAAATCTCTTCGCGATGGGTTGTTGCTTCGATATTTTAATTTTTAGAGACACCCTAATTTCCTCCCCCGCCCCCCATGCAAATCAAAAAACTTTCCTTACTCGCGTTGCTTTTTTTAGCTGCGTGTAACACACCAAAAAAACCTGCGCCGCCTGTCGTCATCGCACCACCCGTACCTAGCGTGGCGATACCTAGCGCGCCTTATGCGGTCAGCGATTGGGCGCATTTACCTGAATGGCAAAACACTGAGTTGTCGGCGAGTTTTGCCGCCTTGTTGCAAAGCTGCCGTGCCTTAAAGAATAAAACGCTGTGGCAAACTTCGTGCGGCAAGGCTGAACAACTATTTCAGCCTGACGATGCCAGCTTGCATCAGTTTTTTGAGGCGAATTTTTCGCCCTACCAAGTGCTCAATGCCGATGGTTCGGCGCAGGGGCTTATCACCGGTTATTACGAGCCGAAGCTGCTCGGCAGTCGCGTTAAAACCGCGCGCTTTCGCTATCCCGTGTATGGCGTGCCAGACGATTTGTTGACGATAGATTTGAGTGAGGTATATCCGCAGCTCAAAGATTTGCGCTTGCGCGGACGCGTGCAAGGCAAGCGTGTCGTGCCTTATTTTGCACGGGCGGACATCGAGTCGGGCAAGGCAAATTTAGCTGGACGCGAATTATTTTGGGTGGAAAACGCGGTGGAATTATTCTTCCTGCAAATCCAAGGATCGGGGCGCATCGCCTTGCCTGACGGCACGAATGTGAAGATCGGCTACGCGGAACAAAATGGTCAGCCCTACAGTTCCATCGGCAAAAAGTTAATCGAGATGGGCGAGCTCAAATTAGAGCAAGCCTCGATGCAAGGCATCAAATTATGGGGCGAACAACACCCCGAAAAATTGCCCGCGTTGTTGGCGATGAATCCCAGCTTTGTGTTCTTCCGCGAGCTGCCCGACCAAGCCAGCAATCCCTTGGGCGCATTGGGCGTGCCGCTCACTGAGGCGTACAGCATCGCCGTCGATCCGCGCAGCATTCCGCTTGGCAGTCCGGTGTTTTTATCCAGCACTTTTCCGAGCAGCAACGAGCCGCTGAATCGCTTGATGCTAGCGCAAGACACGGGTGGCGCAATCAAAGGTGCGGTGCGCGCGGATTTTTTCTGGGGCTATGGTGACGAGGCGGGACAACAAGCAGGGCGGATGAAACAAAGCGGGCAACTATGGGTGTTGTTTCCTAAGGGTGGCGAACCAAACTAAAGCGTTAGCTAACGATATGTACGCAATTACGTCCGCGCGCTTTAGCCTCGTAGAGCGCGCCATCAGCGAGTTTGAGGAGCGAGGCGGGGGTGGTGTCGCGAGTGGGCACTAGGCTGATGCCACCGATGCTGATGCTTACCACGCCAGTGGGCGCATCTTGATGGGGAATATTCAGCGCGCGGACTTTGTCGCAGAGCAGTTGCGCGTAGTGGCTTAGTTCCGCCGCGCTCATATTTAATGCCACCACGGCGAACTCTTCGCCGCCATAACGTGCCGCACATTCGCTGGGTCGCTGAAATGCTGCCGCGATAGTTTGCGCCACTTGAGTTAAACAATAGTCGCCCGCTTGATGACCGTAGTGATCGTTAAAGCGTTTGAAAAAATCCAAGTCCATCATCAACACCGCAATCGACGTGCCACCGCGCTGCGCCATAGATAGCAAGGCGTGTAGCTGTTCATCAAAGTGACGGCGATTGCTAATCCCAGTCAGTCCATCGCTCATCGCCAGACGCGACAGTTGCAAATTGGCAGCTTGCAAATCCTTCTTAGACTGGCGTAAGTGCTGCAACATTTCTACCCGCGCGGTGACATCTTTTTGCACGCCAATAAAATGGGTAATCAGATTGTCCGCATTACGCACGGGTGAGATATTAAATTCATTCCAAAACAGCGTGCCGTCGCGCCGATAGTTTTGCAAAATGACGATGCAGCCTTCACCCCGTTTAATCGCCTCGTGTAACACGCCCACTGCGGGTTGCGCGCTGGCTGTGCCTTGCAGAAAGCGACAATTTTTGCCCAACACTTCGGCGGCACGATAGCCCGTCATTTTCTCAAAGCCTGCGTTCACATAAATCAACGGCATGTCGGGCAACAAGGCGTCCGAGATGGTGATGCCATCAAGCGATTGATCGACCGCGAGGGCTAACAGCGCGGCGGAAATGTCGGCGGGGGAGGGCATGATTATTTCGCTTTCACCTCGTTCAAATGTTTTTCTAATTCTTCGCTAGGCAAGTAACCAGGGCTTTGCACACCATTAGCAAAAATCAAATTTGGCGTACCTGTGACGCGTAATTTTTTGCCCAGTGCCAACACTTTATCGGTATTGGTTTTGCACGTTGCAGCAGGGGCGGCATTGCCGTTTTGCATCAGCTCATCCCACGCCTTCACTGGGCTTTTGGCACACAAGATATTATTCACCATCACGTCTGAACCTTGAAAAATTGGGTACAAGAAAATATACAAAGTCACGTCGGTTACTTTGCTCAATTCCTTTTCCAGCTTCTTGCAATAACCGCAATTCGGGTCGGTGAAATACGCCATTTTTCGTTTGCCATTGCCCTTCACTTTTTTAATCGCCAAATTCAACGGCAGTTTATCGAAGTCAATCGCAAACAATTTTTGGCTTTGTTTTTCAGTCAAATTAGTGCGCGTCGCGAGGTCAATCACGTTGCCATCAAACAAATAAACACCCTGCTCATCGGTGTACATAATTTGCCCGTTAACGACAATTTCATATAAGCCTGAATAGGGTGTTTTCACAATGTGATCAAGCTTGTCTATATCAGGAAATTTCGCGGCAAACGACTGACGAATTTCCGCTTCACCCGCATGAGCGAGTGGCGCAATCAGCAGCAACAACAGGGCAAACATTTTATTCATCACAAGCTTTCAAATATCTAAGGTGGCGCACTATAACTGAAACAGCGTGCGGGTTAAGTCGGGCGCAGTATCTAAAACGGTGACTTTAATGTGCCTCGTCCCAATTTTTCCCCACACCCATTTCCACCAGCAGTGGCACTTTTAATTTCGCAACGCTGCACATCAGATGCGGCAATTTTTGTTTGACCAATTCCAGCTCCGCGTTAGGCACTTCGAGGATCAATTCATCGTGAACTTGCATGATTAACCGCGTGCTTAATTTTTCCGCTTCCAACCAAGACTGCACCGCAATCATCGCCAGCTTAATCAGGTCAGCTGCTGTGCCCTGCATCGGCGCGTTGATAGCGGCGCGTTCTGCGCCTTGGCGTTGCATGGCATTACTGGATTTGATATTGGGCAACCACAAGCGGCGACCGAATACCGTCTCGACAAAACCCTGTTGTTTCGTCAGTTCGCGGGTGCTGTCCATATAATTTTTCACGCCGGGATAACGCGCGAAATAGCGTTCGATATAAGCGGCGGCGGCACTGCGTTCCACGCCTAATTGTTTCGCCAAACCGAACGCGGACATACCGTAAATCAATCCGAAATTGATGACTTTGGCATAGCGGCGTTGCTCACTCGTGACCTCTTCGCGCGAGGTCATAAAAATTTCGGCGGCGGTGGCGCGGTGTATGTCTTCGTTGTTGGCGAATGCCTTGAGTAGCCCGTCATCACTGGACAAATGCGCCATGATGCGCAACTCAATTTGCGAATAATCGGCGGACACGATGTGCGAACCTGCTGGTGCGATAAATGCCTCGCGTATGCGTCGTCCTTCGGCGGTGCGCACGGGAATGTTTTGCAGATTCGGATCGTTAGAAGCCAAGCGTCCCGTCACCGCGACGGCTTGCGAATAGCTGGTATGCACTCGTCCCGTGGCGCGATTCACCGACAGCGGCAACTTGTCGGTGTAAGTCGATTTGAGTTTTGCCATGCCGCGATAATCGAGCAAAATTTTCGGCAGCGGATAATCCAATGCCAGTTCTTGCAGCACTTCTTCATCGGTGGACGGATCGCCACTGGGCGTTTTTTTCTTCACGGGCAGCTGCAATTTATCGAACAAAATTTCGCGTAATTGTTTGGGCGAATTCAGGTTGAACGGTTGCCCCGCCGCTTCATAAGCGCGCGCTTCCAACGCCAATAATTTTTCGCCCAATTCGCGACTTTGAATTTGCAGCAGCGCGCTATCGAGCAACACGCCGTTGCGCTCCATCACATACAAAACTTGACGACTAGGCATTTCAATGTCGCGATAGACATGTTGCAAACCCTGTTGCGCCGCGACTTGCGGGGCGAGTGCCTGATGCAATTGCAGCGTAATGTCGGCATCTTCTGCTGCGTATTTTGTCGCGATGTCCAAATCAACTTGGTCGAAACAAATTTGCTTCGCGCCTTTGCCCACCACATCTGCATAGCTAATCGTTTGTACGTCTAAATGCCGTAGCGCGAGGTTGTCCATGTCGTGCGGCTTGTGCGATTCCAGCACATAAGATTGCAACAAAGTGTCCTCGGCAATACCCGCCAAACTGACACCGTGATTGGCGAAAATATGCTGGTCGTATTTGAGATTTTGCCCCAACTTTTTATGCGTCGCACTTTCCAGCCAAGGCTTTAATTTCTCTAATGTCGCGGCGAGATTTAGCTGGTCTGGCGCGCCAGGATAGACGTGCGCCAGCGGCAAATACGCCGCCTCGTGTGGCGTGATGGCAAAAGAAATTCCCACCAGTTGCGCGCTCATGCTGTCCAAGCCCGTGGTTTCGGTATCGACGCAGACCAGCTCGGCGGCGAGTAGTTTCGCCAGCCAAATATCGAGTTGCGCGTCGGTCAAAATGGTTTCGTAATTCGCGTTATTACTAGGATTCGGTTCAGCATCAATGAAACTCGGCACAAGTTCCCTCTCCTTTGGGGGGAGAGTGAGGGAGGGCGCGATGAGTGGCGCACTCTCTGTTTGAAAAAGCGAGGATTGTTGAGCGTGAGCTCCCTCATCCCCAGCCCTTCCCCCGACAGGGGAAGGGAGCGTTGATGCTCCGCCCACCTCCCTTAACCACGTTCTAAATCCAAAGCGTTGATACAGCTCGCGCAGTGTTGCCATATCCAAAGGCAAGTCGGTAAGTTCAGCATAAGGCTGCGCCAATGCCACGTCACACTTGACGGTAATCAGGCGGCGCGCTTGCGGCAACCAGTCCAAAGCATCGCGTAAATTTTGTCCAACCACGCCGCCGACTTCACTGGCGTGCGCGATGATTTCATCAAGCGAGCCATATTGCGTGAGCCATTTCACTGCCGTCTTCGGGCCGACTTTTGCCACGCCCGGCACGTTGTCCACGGTGTCGCCCGTCAGTGTGAGCAAATCAATAATACGGTTAGGCGGCACGCCGAATTTTTCGATGACACCTGCCACATCGAGTTTTTCATTGTTCATGGTGTTAATCAGAAACACTTGCTCATTGACCAACTGGGCTAAATCCTTGTCGCCTGTGGCAACGATACATTGCACACCATCCGCGCTGGCGATACTGGTCAGCGTGCCGATGACATCGTCGGCTTCCACGCCCTCGATCATCGCGATGTGCCAACCGTTCGCCGCAATCAGTTGATGCAGCGGCTCAATTTGCAACGCCAAATCGTCGGGCATATGCGCGCGCGTGGCTTTGTATTCGGGATACCAATCGTCGCGGAAGGTTTTACCTTTGGCATCAAATACGCACAGGCTATAATCCGCTGGATAATCCGCGCGCAATTTACGCAGCATGTTCAACACGCCGTAAATCGCACCCGTCGGAAAGCCGTCGGCGTTGCGCATATCGGGCATGGCATGAAAAGCTCGATACAAGAACGACGAGCCATCGACTAACAGCAATTTTTTCATTATTTTTAACTAGGAAATAAACATGAGCACACCGCCGAAACTGCCGACTCCTGCAATGCCCGATGCGTGGAATTCTAAGGAGGCGTGGCGGGTGTTCGGCATTATGTCAGAGTTTGTTTCTGCCACCGAACGCCTCAACCGCATTCATCCCGCCGTGAGTATTTTTGGCAGCGCGCGCACCAAATCCGACAACCGTTATTACAAACTCGCCGAAGAAATCGCGCGGCTATTGTCTGACGCGGGCTTCTCGGTCATTTCGGGCGGCGGGCCTGGCATCATGGAAGCCATCAACAAGGGCGCGTTCTACGGAAAATCTCCCAGCGTGGGCTTAAACATCCAATTGCCATTCGAGCAATCGGGCAACGCCTACCAAAACATCAGCCAAACTTTCCAACATTTTTTTTCGCGCAAAGTCATGTTCGTCAAATTTGCCAGCGCGTATGTCGTAATGCCAGGTGGCTTTGGCACGCTAGACGAATTGATGGAAGCCTTAACGCTGGTGCAAACGGGCAAAACCCGCCGCATCCCCATCATCTTAGTTGGCAGCGAATTTTGGGCGGGCATGTTGGAATGGTTCCGCACCACGCTCATCAATGAAAAAGTCATCAGCCCCGAAGACATGGATTTAATCCAACTGATAGACGAACCCAGCGAAGTGGTTAGTGCGATTTTCAAACATTATGAGACGCGTGGCTTCGAGCCGTCGGAGGCAGAACGTGAGCGGCAGATGTACTTGTAGGCGCAAGATGCTGCGGTTTCGGTGTGTGGCGCAGGCGTAAAACCCTTTTCTAATCAGGTTTAGAGCAGAAGGCTTGGTGCGCTAACCGTGCTGGTGAGGGGTTCTGATTTCTCTGATTAACGGTGTCCCTCGTTGTATTCGCTCCGTTCCAACACATACTTCACATCGAAATCCAGCACGCGGGCGGCGAGGCGGTCAATTGTGAA
>JARCRQ010000073.1 GCA_029850585.1 Sideroxydans sp. | reverse complement strand
GAGCTGGTGGTGTGGTTAGTCGAACAGCATTTGAACCTGTCCGCCACGGCGCAAAAACAAGATATTTCCGACCCAGATGTGATCGCCACTTTCGCCGCGAAAATCAAAAATGATCGCTATTTAGTCGCGCTGTATTTGCTCACCGTAGCCGACGTGCGCGGCACCAGTCCCAAAGTTTGGAACGCCTGGAAAGCCAAGCTAATGGAAGATTTATTTCTGCGCACGCGGCGTTATTTGAGCGATGGAAAATCCGCCGACCGCTTGGGCGAAATACGCGCGGATGCCGCCGCCACGTTGAATTTATACGCGCTGCCCGCCGCCACTTACCAACTGTTGTGGGCGCAACTCGAAGACAGTTATTTTCTCGACCATGAAGCACAAGAAATCGCTTGGCATACACGCTTACTGGCGTTCAAAACCAATGCCGCTACTGCCATCGTCAGCGCACGTCTAAGCCGCGCGGGAGAAGGCTTGCAAGTGCTGGTGTATTGCCCCGACCAGCGCGCTTTATTTGCGCGCATTTGCGACTTTTTTGCACGCATGAACTACACCATCGTCGAAGCCAAAATTCACACCACGCGCCACAACTACGCGCTGAATAGCTTTCAAATCATGCAAGCCAGCGTAAGCAACACTTCGTATCGCGACATCATGGCGTATATCGAATACGAATTAGTACAAGACATTCAGCTCGGCAAAGCCATACACGTCACCGCCAGCGGGCGCGTCAATCGCCAGCTCAAACATTTTCCCATCGGCAATAAAGTCAATTTAGAAACCGCCAGCCGAGGCTTATTTATGCTGTCATTCCTCGGCGGCGACCGCCCCGGCTTGTTGGCGCGCATCGCGCAGATTTTTGACCAACATCAAGTGCGTTTGCATCGAGCCAAAATCAACACCCTCGGTAGCCGCGCCGAAGACGTTTTTTGGCTCAGTGGCAGCGTCCTCGACCATCCCGCGCAATCCGCCACCTTGCTCAGCGAATTGCTCGAGAAAGTGTAAGGCGCGCGCCCAGCTCGCCAGTAAGCACGAAGAACCTCGCTAGCTGTAGTATCATCGCGCCTCTTTTTGTGTCTGGAGGTGTACCTTGCCATTGATTAAACTAATTTTTTCCGCGTTGTTAGGAATCGCTGCGTTGAGTTTTATCACCTCCACACAGGCAGAAGAAATGCTCGCCATGAGCACGCATCTCTCCGAAGTAAATGACCCCACCACGCTGACTTCAGCACGCAATATCACCCTCGAACTGCTCCCCGCCACTGAGCAAGAAAAACTGGATTTATGGCTACGCATCCGTCGCGGCTTTGCCATGCGCGACTTGGATAGCCCGCTGGTGGCGCGCCATGAACAGTGGTACAGCAGCCGTCCCGACTATATGGCACGCATGACTGAACGCAGCCGTCGCTATTTGTACTACATCATGCAAGAAGTTGAACGGCGCGGAATGCCAAGCGAAATCGCGCTGTTGCCGATGATAGAAAGTGCGTTTAATCCAGGCGCGTATTCAACCAGTGCCGCATCGGGAATCTGGCAGTTCATTCCGTCCACGGGCAAGCATTTTGGTATGCAACAAAACTGGTGGTATGACGGTCGCCGTGACGTGGTGAGTGCCACCACTGGCGCGCTGGATTATCTGCAAAAATTACATGATCAATTCGGCGATTGGGAGCTGGCATTAGCGGCTTATAACTGCGGCGAAGGTGCGATTGCGCGCGCGCAGCAACGCAATCGAGCTAAGGGTTTACCCGTTAATTACACCAGCTTAAAAATCCCTTTGGAAACGCGTAACTATGTGCCGAAATTATTGGCGATTAAAAACATTGTTGCCGACCCCGCACGCTTTGGTTTGACGCTCACCGCGATTGAAAATCAGCCTTACTTTGCTGCGCTGGCAACCAACGAACAAATGGATGTCAAAATGTTTGCCGAGCTCGCCGATATTCCAGTCGAAGAGTTTGTCGCACTCAATCCTGCGCACAATCGCCCCGTCATTTTGCAAGCGCATAACGATTTAATTTTGCTGCCCATCAGCCACGTGGAAACCTTTTTGAGCAATCTGGAAGCCAACAAAAAACCGTTGCTGAGTTGGCAATCCTATCAACCCAAAAAAGGCGAACGACTCAGTACCCTCGCACCCAAATTAGGCTTGTCGGTGGCGACCTTAAAATCGGTGAACGGCTTATCGGCACGCGCCGATGTCAGCAGCGGACAAACCTTGCTGGTGCCGCTACAAGGCACAGAAAGCACCGAACTGTTGCCCTTCAATGAACACTTGGCAGCGAGCTACGACAACGAACGCGAACTGTCACACACGGTGCGGAGCGGCGAAACTTTGGCGAGTATTGCTAAACGCTATCACGTTAAATTAGCCAATCTAAAAAGTTGGAATAGCAATACCAATAAAATTCAGGTGGGACAAACGCTGAAAATTGTGCAGGCAAAAAGTCATCATCGCCACCTCGCCAAGCACAGCAATAAATCGCACCGCAGCGCATCACGCGGAAACAAAAAACTCGCCTCGAATTAACTCATGTCACGTCTGCCTAAATTGATTAGTTTTGCCTTGTTTATCGTGCTGTGCATGTCATCTGCCTGGTGGTTAATGCCGCTGTTTAGCCCAGCTCCGCGCGCGTTGAGCGCGCCAGCGAGCCCCACCTTAAGTGCGCCGAATTTAAGTGCTGCGGCAGCTTTACTAGGCGGACAAACGAGCTTGGCGACGAATAATCAATATCAATTAACGGGCATCGTGCGCGCTCAGGATGCGCGCGACAGCGTGGCGATTTTGAGTACGGCAGGACAGCCTGCGATAAGCGTAAAAGTGGGTACAAAACTAGCGGCCGAAATGAGCGTGAGCGAAATTCATGCGGACTATGTGTTACTTGATGATCACGGCCATGCCAAACGCATCGCGCTCGCCAGCGAAAATAAAGCCGCCCTCAAAGTCAATCCGCCGCCCAACCCCAATCAGCTCAAAAGTTTCAGCCCATAAAAAACGCGGTGCTCAACACACCGCGTTTTTTATGGGCTAACAAGCAACTTAAACCAAATTCAATTCAGTATTACTGATACCGATACTCGCCACTTCAGCAAGTGCTTTCAAAAATTTTGCTTGCTCATGTAACTTTGGCAAAGCCACAGGGTGCAACGCGCCACGCATGTGCGCCAAGCGCGCGCGACTGGTGACAGGCATGTCCCAATGCAAACCACGCAGCAACTCGTCGGCAGAATCAGGCTTGTTGCACACCAGCACCATGTCGCAACCAGCATTCAGCGCGGCACTGGCGCGTTGCACGATATTGCCCGCCACAGTCGCCCCTTCCATGCTCAAATCATCACTAAAAATTACGCCATCAAAGCCCATTTTCCCACGCAAAATTTGCTGTAACCACACGGGCGAAAACCCTGCTGGACGCGCATCGACTTTAGGATAAATCACATGCGCGGGCATCACCGCCGTCAAGCCGTAATGAATCATTTGCTGAAACGGAATTAAATCCGCCAGCTCAATATCGACAAAATCGCGCTCATCAATCGGAATGTCCAAGTGCGAATCGGCAGCGACAAAACCATGCCCTGGAAAATGCTTGCCCACG
>JARCRQ010000072.1 GCA_029850585.1 Sideroxydans sp. | reverse complement strand
CCCTAACCCTCCCCCGCAAGCGGGAGAGGGGACGAACGAATCGCTGCGCGAACGTGGTAACCATGCGCGCAAACACGCCGCATTTCTATTCGAGAAAATGGTGCGCAAACAAGGCGTGGTCAGCGGCTTGGATAAGTTTATAGATGCCAGTCGCGATGCCGATTTAACCCGCGCGCTGGTGCGTTTACGGCAGGCGGCGGCGATGTTGCCCAAAGGGAAAACGACGATTAGCCAGTGGTTAATTAGCTTACGCAATAGCTTGGAAATTCTGGGTGTGTTGGCGGCCTGGACGACGGATGCGGCGGGGCAACAGTTGTTGCAACTGCTCGGACAGTGGCGCGAAGAATTACAAAACGACAATACCCGTTGCAGTTTTGCGGAATGGAAACGCTGGCTGTCGCAGCAGCTCGATTTGAATACTTTTCGCGATATGAGCATGGAAAGTCCCGTGGTGTTTACCCATCTCGCGGCGACGCGCTGGCGCAGTTTTGAGGCGGTGTTATTGCTAGGGTGCGATGCTAAACATTTGCCCGCGCCGAGTTCGAGTATGTGGTTCAACGATGCCGTGCGTGCCGCACTGGGTTTGCCTTTGAGCTGTGTGCAACAAGATGCCGCGCGCGATGATTTGCTGGGATTGCTGGCACTGAATAATGAAGTGTTGGTGACTTGGCAAGCGCATAAAGATGGCGAGCCTAATATGCTCAGTCCGCATTTTGAAATGCTGCGCGCGCTGCATGGACTGGCGTTTGGCGATGATTTGGCAGCACTCGATTTAGCGAAAATTTTGCAGCATGCACAAGTGCGCAATGCTGAATTTGTTTTGCCGATACACGCTGTTATGCCAACGCCCGCCGTGGCTGCCGAGCTTTTGCCGCAACGCATTTCGCCTTCTGGCTACAACAGTTTAGTCGCCTGTCCTTACCAATTTTATGCGCGCCATGTGCTGCGTTTGAACGATTTGGACGAGGTGCGCGAAGAGATAGACAAGCGCGATTACGGCACGTGGGTACACGCGGTGTTGCAACGCTTTCATGGTGAATATCCGCTGCTGGTGCAAGCCCTCCCTCACCCCAACCCTCTCCCAGAGAGCGAGGGGGCAAGCGAATCGCTACGCGAATTTTTGCTTCACGCTTTGCAGCGCATCAGCAACGAGGTTTTTGCTGACGCACTCGCACACGATTACCTCGCGGTTGCGTGGCTGTTGCGTTGGCAAAAAATGTTGCCGAGTTATTTGGCGTGGCAAATTGAACGCGAGCAAGCGGGCTGGCGATATAACGCTGCCGAAGAAGCATTCGACTTTCCTGTGCTGGAAAATTTAATTTTGCGCGGACGGATAGATCGCGTGGATAGCAACGCGGCGGGCGAAGTCGCGGTGCTAGATTACAAAACGCAAACCGCGACGGTGTTAAAAAATAAATTAAAAGACGCGGGCGAAGATGTGCAACTGGCTTGCTACGCGACGGTGCGCAGCGCACACGCGGCGGCGTTTGTGAGCTTGGAAGGTGAAGTGGTGGATGTTGCGCCAGCACAGGCGATGGACGAATTAGCGCAACTTAATTTCACCCGTTTGCAAACGGTATTTACGCAGTTACGCAGCGGTGCGGCACTGCCCGCCAATGGCGTGGCGGCGTGTGCGTATTGCGAGATGCGCGGTTTGTGTCGTCAGGGTTCGTGGGAGCAATCGAATGCTAATCCACCCCAACCCTCCCTTGTCAGGGAGGGAGAGGAGTCGCTTCGTTCTCCCCCTGATAAGGGGGAGTTAGAGGGGGTTTTACATGGATAACGCGACCGCACTAGATCCGCAAAATTCGGTGGTGGTTGAGGCCTGCGCGGGCAGCGGCAAGACTTGGTTGTTGGTGTCGCGCATCGTTCGCTTGTTGTTGGCGGACGTGCAGCCCAGCGAAATTTTGGCGATTACGTTTACGCGTAAAGCCGCGCAAGAAATGCAGGCGCGATTGCGCGATTGGTTGTATGACTTGGCGACTAAAGACGACGACTTCGTGCGCCAATTTTTGCTTGAGCGCGCCATAGACGAACAGGATTTAGACGCGATGTTGCCCCGTGCGCGCGGCTTGTATCAGCAATTTCTATTGGCGCAACCGCCGCTCACTATCAACACCTTTCACGGCTGGTTTATGCAGATTGTGCAACGTGCGCCACTGGATGCGGGTATGGCGGGCGGGGTGCAATTAGTCGAACAAACCGGTGCGTTATGGGACGAAGCCAGCACCTTATTTTTCGCTGGTTTACATCGCCAGCCCGACAGCGAAACAGCTCTTTCGATGAATGTGTTGTTTGTTGAATTGGGTTTGTTTAACACGCAAAAAATGCTGCGCGCTTTCGCTGATAAACGCAGTGAATGGTGGGCTTACACGGCAGGTCAAGAAAATCCACTGAACTACGCGCTGGAACAATTACGCGAAGAATTTCAGGTGGATTTGGATGCCGATGTGATTGCCGAATACTGTGCCGATGCAGAAGTGACCATCGCCTTGCAAGCCTTTGCGCAGCAGCTCGCCAGCAACGGTACAGAGGCGCAATGCAACAACGCTAACAAGTTAATTATCGCGACTGAAATCGAACATGATGCTTCGCGTTTCGCCGCGTTGCGCGAATTTTTCTGTACCAAAGCCGATGAGCCGCGCAAGACGTTTAAGCCGACTAAAAAGCAAGATGAGGCGAGTTATTGCGCCGCGCGTGATGCTGCGCAAGCCTCTCTGCAAGCGGTATTGGCGGCTTTGCAAGCACAAGCTATTTACCGTTTTAACGACCATGCGCTGCGTTGCGGCGTGGCGATGTTGGATCGTTATCAGCAATTAAAACAGCAGCAACAATCCTTGGATTTTTCTGATTTGGAATGGCGGGTGTGCCAGTTGTTGAACAACAGCGCACACGCCGAGTATTTGCAATACAAATTAGATAGTCGTTATAAGCACGTTTTGCTCGACGAGTTTCAAGATACCAATCCGCTGCAATGGCAGATTTTGCAAGCCTGGTTTGATGCGGCAGCAGCGGTGCAAAGCACGCCGAAAATTTTTGTGGTGGGCGACCCCAAGCAATCCATCTACCGTTTTCGTCGTGCCGATGCGCGCTTGTTTAACGTGGTGTGCGAGTACCTGCGTGAAAATTATCACGCTAAATATTTGCAAAAAAATACCACGCGTCGCAACGCGCCTGCCGTGTTAAATGTGGTCAACGCGGTGTTCGATGGCTTGCAAGATGGTCAACCCAAATTCGCTGGATTCGAGACGCACCAGGCGCATCAAACTGCCTTGCCGGGTTATGTAGAAGTGCTGCCTTTATCGCTTGCAGCAGACAGTAGTAGCGCACCAGTGGAGAGCGAAATTTTGACGCTACGCAATCCGCTCACCGATGCCTATCCTGACCGCGAACAAGGCGCGCGCGAACTGGAAGCGCAGGCGTTTGCGACAAAATTATTGAGCATGGTGGGTAGTTGGCAAGTTCATGCGGACGGGCAAGCCCGTCTCCCCCTCCCCAACCCTCCCCCGCAAGAGGGAGAGGGGGCAAACGAATCGCTGCGCGACTGTGCTGATGCTGGCGGCGTGCGTGCTTTGCAATGGGGAGACATCATGGTGTTGGTGCGCCGCCGCACCCATCTAAAAACTTACGAGCAAGCGTTACGCGCGCAGCACATTCCCTATCTCACCTCGCGGCGCGGCGGCTTGCTCGACACCTTGGAAGCCTCGGATATACAGGCTTTGCTGACTTTCTTAATGACCCCGTTTGCAGATTTGCAACTCGCTCATGTACTGCGCTCACCGATTTTTTCGTGCAGCGATGCGGAGCTAATGAGGATTCAGGAAGAAATGGGCTCAGACTCGATTTCTCTTCGAGCGACTAACTCAGCACCAACGCCAGCAACGCAAAAAGAATTCGAGTCTGCCCCCATTTCTTCTAATTGGTGGCAGCGTTTGCAGAGTTTGATTGAATCAGGTGATGCCTCCGCGCATCTGCAACGCGCCCACAATTTATTGCAAAGTTGGTTGGTATTGGCGGAAAAATTACCCGTGCATGATTTGCTCGACAAGATTTATTTTGATGCGGATGTGCAGTCTCGCTATGCCGCTGCCGTACCAACGGCGATGCGCGCCACGGTGTTGGCGAACTTGCAGGCATTTATCGAAATCGCGCTGAATGTCGATGCGGGACGCTATCCGAGTTTGTCGCGATTCTTGCGCACTTTGGATGAACTTAAACAAGCCGCCGACAACGAAGCACCCAACGAAGGCGCGGTCGATAAGGCGGGCGATGCCTTGCGCATTTATACCGTGCATGAATCAAAAGGTTTGGAAGCGCCGCTGGTGTGGCTGTTGGATAGCAACGCCAAAGCCCCGTCCGATAAGGGTTTTGATGTGTTGCTCGATTGGCCGACCAACGATACCAAACCTGCGCATCTGTCGCTGTACACCGACCAAGCCAGTCACGGTGCGGCGCGTGAAAAGTATTTCGCAGCAGAAAAAATTTTGGCAGATCGCGAAGATATGAATTTGCTTTATGTTGCGATGACGCGCGCCAAACAAGTGCTGATGGTCAGCGGCAGCGGCAAGTTAATCGCCGACACTTGGTATGAGCGCGTCGCGAATGCGCATGTAGAAATGGGGTTAGACTCGAATTCTTTGTTAGCAACGGATTCAGCCGCGCTATCCCGCACGCAAAAAGAAATCGAGTCTGACCCCATTTATTTTGATGCGCGTCTTACCCAAGCTGTACCCACTGGCACGCGCCAGCCTGTGATGAGCGAGCCGCAACGGCGCGGTATTTGGTTGCATGGCTTGTTGCAATATCTTGCGACCTCAAAAAAAATGGGGTCAGACTCGAATTCTTTGTTAGCAACGGATTCAGCCGCGCTATCCCGCACGCAAAAAGAAATCGAGTCTGACCCCATTTTTTTGCAGCGTCGCCTCAACATTCCTGATGACGCAATTGATGCGCTCTGGCAGCAAGCGCAACATTTGCTTACCGCGCCGCACCTCGCGCGCTTTTTTGATGCACAACAATACCGCAGTGCCAGTAATGAAATGCCTTACGTCAATGCGCAAGGCGAGCTAAAACGCATCGACCGTTTGGTTGAGTTTGACGACGAAGTGTGGGTGCTGGATTACAAGTTAGGTGACAGTGAAAACGCATCGCGCCACCATGCGCAAATGCGTGAATATCAAACTGCCATGCAGTCGGTGTATGCCGAGAAAAAAGTACGCTGCGCTTTGTTGTTTGCGGATGGAAAATTTAGCGAGATCTAACTGTTGAGAATGGCGCAATAAAAAAGGGTGAGCCGATACGCGCTCACCCTTTTTTTAAGGAGTAAGTATTACTGTTTCGCGCCCATCGCCAACGCTCTTAAGCGGCTTTGTTCCAGCTCCGCCGCGTTAGGTTCTTTGAGCCAGCCTTGTAAATTGTCCAGCACTAAATCAGTCAGGGCGTGCAGCCAATCGTCCCGTTCGTTCAGGCACGGAATGTAGTGGTACTCGCCGCCGCCCGCGTGTTGGAAATCTTCTTTGCCTTCCATCGCGATTTCTTCCAGCGTCTCTAAACAATCGGCGACAAAGCCAGGGCAGACTACATCGACGCGTTTGGTTTTTTGTTTGCCGAGTTCTAGCAAAGTGGCGGTGGTGTAGGGTTTAATCCACTCGGCTTTGCCGAAACGTGATTGAAAACTCACCGTGTATTGCTCGCGCTTTAAGCCCAACGCCTCTGCCAATAGCCGTCCAGTTTTGTGGCATTCGCAATGGTACATATCGCCTTTGTCTAAAGTGTATTGCGGCACGCCGTGGAAGCTCATTACCAGCTTTTCGGGGCGACCATTTTTCATCCAATACTCGTTGATGTTAGCCGCCAAAGATTTGATGTAACCCGCATCGTCGTGGAAGTGTTTGATGGTGCGGATGGCGGGGGTGACGCGCATTTTTTGCACCGCAGCGAACACGCGGTCGAACACGCTTGCCGTGGCACTTGCGGCATATTGCGGATACAGCGGCACGACCAAAATGCGTGTGCAATTTTGCGCTTTGAGCTTTTGCATGACGCTGATAATCGACGGATTGCCGTAACTCATCGCATACTCAACTACGAACGGAGCTTTAGTGCGTTGGCTCAAGTAACCCTGTAATAACGTGGCTTGACGGGCGGTATAGACGCGCAACGGTGAGCCTTCTTTCAGCCACACCGAGGCATATTTTTCAGCAGATTTTTTCGGACGAATGTTGAGAATAATGCCGTTCAAAATTAGCCACCAAATCGCTTTAGGAATTTCCACCACACGCGAGTCGCTCAAAAATTCTTTGAGATAAGGACGTACCGCTTGCGCAGTGGGCGCGTCGGGCGTGCCGAGATTGACTAATAAAATGCCGGTTTTTTCGGGTGTGCCGTGTGCGTAAGGAGGTTCGATTAAGTAAGCCATAGTGAGTAGTTGGTAGGGGTTGGTCGGTAGCGAGTAGCGGGTAGGTCGTAGCAACAAGCTACTCGTCACCCACTACAAACTTCAATGTTGCGATAAAGCGTTGCCTAGCAATTTTGCGGTCATATCCACTATCGGTACGATGCGTTCATAGTTCATGCGTTTCGGACCGACCACGGCGAGCGTGCCGATAATTTTTCCGTCTGCTGCATAAGGCGCGGTGATGACGCTACAGCCTGCGAGTTGATCCAAGCCTGACTCCGCGCCGACAAAAATATGGATGCCTGTGCCGCGTCCGCCCGCATCGAGTAATTGCAGTAAGTCGGTTTTTTGCTCGAACAAATTAAACAGCCCACGCAACTGATTCATGTCGGTGGAAAGCTCATTGACGTGCAGTAAATTATGTTCGCCGCTGATGACGTAATCGTTGCTGTGACGAGCCTGTGCGTCGTCGCCCGCTGCCAATGCTGCCGCCATTAACGCACTCATGTCTTGATGCAACTGGTGTAACTCGCCGCGTAGTTTTTCACGAATTTGGCTGAAGCTGCAACCGAGATAATTTTGGTTGAGAAAGTTGCCCGCCTCGCTGAGTTGCGACTGCGTGTAGTCGCGTTCTAGCAACAACACGCGGTTCTCAACTTCGCCATCGGGCATCACAATAATCAGCAAAACGCGCTTGTCACCTAGGCGCAAAAATTCAATCTGGCGAATGGTGAGTGTGCTGCGTTTCGCGGTGGCGACCAAGCCTGTGAAGTGGGTTAGTTCAGATAATAAATTGGAGGCTTGGGTGATTAAGCGCGACGGATTATCGGGTTGTAAATGTTGCTCAATATGCTGCAAACTCAACTGCTCCAAGGGTTGCGTGACCAGCATGGTGTCGATAAATAAACGATACGCCAACGCCGTTGGCACGCGTCCCGATGAGGTGTGTGGGCTGCGTATCAAGCCCAGCTCTTCAAGGTCGGCCATCACATTGCGGATGGTCGCGGGGCTGACTTCCAAGCCAGAGTATTGCAACAACGCGCGCGACCCAACTGGCTGGCCGTCGCTGATAAAGCGTTCCATTAGGGTTTTGAGTAACAGTTGCGCGCGGTCGTTTAACATGGCGGCGGATTCTATCATCGCGCCTTGAGTTCCCCGCTCAAAAATCAGCAATCTGCCAATCTATTTCGGTGTTGCCCGCGTCACGCAATGCCGCATTGATTTTGGAAAAAGGACGGCTGCCGAAGAAGCCGCGATAGGCTGATAGCGGCGAGGGATGTGGCGACTCGATAACGACATGACGAGTGGTATCAATCAACGCCAATTTTTTGCGCGCATTCGCGCCCCACAACACAAACACCACCGGCTCAGCTTTTGCATTCACCGCAGCAATCACCGCATCAGTGAACGTTTCCCAGCCTTTGCCCTGATGCGAATTTGCCTGATGCGCCTGCACCGTCAGCACCGTGTTGAGCAACAGCACGCCCTGTTCCGCCCAATGCGTGAGCGAACCGTTATTCGGTATTTTGCAGCCTAAATCGCTGTGTAATTCTTTGAAAATATTCAGCAAGGAAGGCGGAATCGCGATGCCCGGTCGCACCGAAAAACACAGCCCATGCGCCTGCCCATCATCGTGATAAGGATCTTGCCCCAGTATCAGCACTTTCACCTGTTCGATAGGCGTGAGATGCAACGCCGCAAACACCTCCGCGTCAGGCGGAAACACCGTGACCTGCGCACGCTGCTCGGCAACAAAACGCTGCAAATCTTGGAAGTAAGGCTTGCGGGTTTCTGCGAGAAGGATGGGATGCCCAGTGGTTTGCATGATGGGTTTTTACCGACTATTGTTGCTGTGATGGATGAAATGCTGACGTAGCAGTAGTTATTACATCTTCAAACTAGATGGTGGACTGTCGTAACTAGAAGGGGCGGATGGGCTAAATTTGTTATCTAGTTGCGGCACTAACGCTATGAACTCATTTAAATCCATCACCGTAGTTTGCTCGTCGCCTACACCTGCCATCACGAGTCCGCCAGAAGCACCTTCGGTTGCGCCTCGTAAATCCATAAGCTCGTTGATGTATTTGAGAAACGCTTGATACTTCATTGTAAGCAAATCATCGGTTTTGTTGAGATTGCTATCTGAAGAATCAGTTCCTTTGCTGTGGTAGTGACGGTATCTTAGTTGCATCGTCGGTTTGTCTTTTGATGTAACTTCTTCGCCGAAGACTAACCAATGCGCTGCATCCTCCCGTTTGGGTATGTCTTTACATGAAGTTAAATAGCTTTGTTTAGTGTTGTCATACTTCTTGTTTTCATCTTTGATAGAGTCCTCATCTCGCTTGAATTCAATCAGTCGAAACTCATCTTGTATTTGTTCAATTAAATCCCCCATCCATTTTTCAGGTTTCCCTGCCATCGGGCAGGCAATTGAGTTGTCAGCTAAAATTTTTCTAACAAAAGTGTATTCAACTGTTTTTTCCCACCACCATAGTTTGTTTGTCATTTTCGTTTCTTTCGTAAACGTTGTTTTATATCAGACTGAGTAAGGCGCAATGATCAGCGGCGCATTGCGTTGAGTATATGGAGTGTTTCTCTTAATGATGACGTCAATGGTCATCACAAAAACACCGCAGGCGAGACATTGAAACGGTGGGCGAGGGCTTTGACTTGGCGGGTGTTGAGTTCGCGCTTGCCGTTCAAGATTGCGGAGACGAAGCTTTGTCCGCCTAATTCTTCGGCTAAATCGCTTTGCTTGAGCGCGTGTTCGCTCATTAAGTAGGCAAGCACGGCGGCGGGATTTGCTTCGGGCAGATTTAGATTTTTCGCTTCGTAGTGTTCGATTTCTTTGCTGACAATATCGAGCAGCGGCATCAGGCGATGCGATTCATTCGCGCCGATTTGGTCTAGCAATTCATCTAACTTAGGCATTGGGATTTTAGGTGAGTTTTTTGAGTTGATACAGCATTTCCAACGCGTCCTTCGGACTCAAATCATCGGGCTTAATTTCGCGCAGCGATTTTAATGCGGGATGTTCTTCGGGTTCGGGCGCATCGGGTAGCGCGTTGAACAAATCGCCTTGTGGGTGTTGTGCCGCGCTGTGTTGTTCGAGTTTGCGCAATTGTTTTTTCGCGGCGCGGATTACGTCGTTGGGCACACCTGCCAACGCGGCGACTTGAAGGCCGTAGCTTTGGCTCGCCGCACCTTCGTTGACGCTGTGTAAAAACACGATGCTGTGCTGGTGTTCGATGGCGGACAGATGCACGTTAGCGAGTTGGGCGTACTCTTCGCTTAGGCGCGTGAGTTCAAAATAATGCGTGGCGAAAAGTGTGTAGCTGCGATTCTTTTCCAGCAGGTGACGGGCGATGGCGTAGGCGAGGGCGAGACCATCAAACGTCGAAGTGCCGCGCCCGATTTCATCGACTAACACCAAACTTTTTTCCGTGGCGTTATGCAAAATATTCGCCGCCTCGGTCATCTCCACCATAAAAGTAGAACGTCCCGAAGCTAAGTCATCCGACGCGCCGATGCGGGTAAAAATCTGGTCGATTTCGCCAAGCGTCGCAGTTTGTGCGGGTACGAAACTACCGACATGGGCGAGCAGGGCGATGATGGCGGTCTGGCGCATATAGGTGGATTTACCGCCCATATTCGGACCGGTAATCAGCAGCGTGCGTCGTGCCTCATTCAGCGTGCAATCGTTCGGCGTGAACTGATCTACCTGCGCTTGCACAACTGGATGACGACCTTGTTTGATGTCGATTTGCGCCTCGTTGGAAAATTGCGGTGCGCAAAAATTCAGCGTGGCGGCACGCTCGGCAAACGTGGCGAGCACGTCTAATTCGGCAATGGCAGCGGCGATGTTTTGCAGTTGCGCAATGTGTGGTGCGAGCGCGTCCAGCAATTGTTCGTAGAGCAATTTCTCGCGTGCCAGTGCGCGGTCGTTCGCCGACAACGCCTTATCCTCAAAGGCTTTCAGCTCAGGCGTGATGTAACGCTCGGCATTTTTCAGTGTTTGGCGACGACGATAATCGTCCGGCACATTGACCGATTGCGCGGCACTCACCTCGATATAAAAACCGTGTACACGGTTATATTCCACCTTCAAAGTGGTGATGCCAGTGCGCGCCCGTTCGCGTGCTTCTAGTGCCAATAAAAAATCGCCACAGTTGGTTTGGATACCGCGCAATTCGTCGAGGTCGGCATCGTAACCATCGGCAATCACACTGCCTTCACGCAGCACGGAAGAGGGTTCGGGTTTGAGGGTTTTTTGCAGCAGTTCGACTAGCGTGTGTTCTGCTTGAATCGCATCGGCTAGTGTGTTGATGAGCGTATGGTTTTGTAGGTCGGGATTTATCCCGACAGCGTCATTGTTGTGTCGGGATAAATCCCGACCTACGAGCATCGTATGTAAGTTTTGTAACGTCGCCAGCGTGTCGCGCAGACCAGACAAATCACGCGGTCTAGCGGAACGCAGGGCGATGCGCGCGGTGATGCGTTCCACATCGACGCTGGGTTTGAGCTGCTCGTGTACGGTGCGATGCAACTCATTGAGTTGTTCAACCGCTTGCAATCTTGCATTCAAAATCGCACGGTCGCGCAGCGGATGATGCAGCCAATTTGCCAGCAAGCGACTGCCCATATTGGTCGCGCAGGTGTCGAGTAGCGAGAGCAGCGTCGGTGCAGCTTCGCCTCGCAGCGTTTGGGTGATTTCCAGATTGCGCCGCGTGCTGGCATCCATACGCACATAGCAATCCGCGCTATAAACTTGGATGCCGCGAACGTGGTTAATTGCCTGACCTTGGGTGAGTTTTGCATAGCCTAGCAACGCGCCCGCCGCCTCCAATCCCACGGTGAAATCATCGCAACCAAAGCCTGCTAAATCGAGCGTGGAAAACTGTTGGCATAAGCCGCGTCGCGCCGTGTCGCGCTCGAAATACCAATCGGGCAATGCCTTGAACGCAGCATGAATACTGGCTTGCGGGGCGACATTCTCAGCGTGCAAAATTTCCGACGGTTGCAATCTTTCCAATTCGGCAGGCAGATTTTCGGGCGTGGTTTCGCATACGAAAAATTGCCCAGAAGCGAGATTCAGCCAAGCCAAACCAATCTTGTTGTGACTCTGATGTAATGCCAGCAACAGGTTGTCGCGCTTCTCTTCCAACAAGGCAGAATCGGTGACCGTGCCAGGCGTGACGATGCGCACCACTTTGCGTTCGACGGGGCCTTTGCTAGTGGTGGGATCGCCGATTTGTTCGCATATCGCAATCGACTCGCCCATCTTGACTAGGCGCGCGAGGTATTGCTCTGCCGCGTGGTATGGCACGCCTGCCATTTTAATCGGCGCGCCGTTGGAACTGCCACGGTGGGTGAGAGTGATGTCGAGCAGTTTGGCGGCGCGCGCCGCATCGTCATGGAACAACTCGTAAAAGTCGCCCATGCGATAGAACAGCAACATGTCGGGATACTCGGCTTTGATGCCCCAGTATTGCGCCATCATCGGCGTGTGTTTAGGCGCAGATGCGGCACTCACGCGAGCTTAGCCTTTCAGTGCGTCGCTCAAATGCGGTGCCATGAGCTTGAGTAATTGCGGATGAATTTCGGGATTGCCTGCACAGATGTGGCCAGTTTTGATGTAGCTATCTTTGCCGACTAAGTCGCTGACCATGCCGCCCGCTTCGGTAATCAGCAAGCAGCCTGCGGCGATGTCCCATGCTTTCAAACCTGTTTCAAAAAAGCCGTCATAACGACCCGCTGCCATCCATGCCAAATCCAATGCGGCGGAGCCAGGGCGACGCAAGCCCGAAGACTTTTGCATCACGTCTTTGAGGATAGCTAGGTAGGCATCCATGTGTTGAAAATTGGAATAAGGAAAGCCTGTGCCAATCAGTGCGTCCGCCATGTGCAGCCGTTTACTGACGCGGATGCGTTTGTCGTTTAGGTACGCGCCTTGACCGCGCGTGGCGGTAAACAGTTCGTTGCGCACGGGGTCGTAGATGACGGCTTGGGTCAACACGCCTTTGTGTTCTAAGGCAATCGAGACGGCGAATTGCGGGAAGCCGTGTAAAAAATTGGTCGTACCATCGAGCGGGTCGATAATCCAAAGATATTCAGACTCGCCGTGAGAACCGCTCTCTTCTGCTAAAATTGCATGGCTGGGATAGGCTTCCAGCAAGGTTTCCATGATGACTTGTTCCGCCGCGCGATCCACCTCAGAGACAAAATCCGCATGTGATTTTTTGGTGATAGTGAGATGGTCAATTTTGTCGGCAGAGCGATAAATTAAATTGCCGGCGCGGCGTGCGGCCTTCACCGCGATGTTGAGCATGGGATGCATAGGAAACCTTTTATGTTAATGAGCAAATAAATTCGGCGCGCATTCTAACTGAATATAGCACTGAGTCGTTAATGGTGAGTGGTGAGTAACAGCCCTCCAGCGTTGGAAGTTCCGTCACTCCTCACCATTCACAACTACCTACTACCCACTCTCTCAAAATGCTAGAAAATATCCGCGTCGTACTCAGTCATACCACTCATCCTGGCAATATCGGCGCGGCGGCGCGCGCCATGAAAACCATGGGCTTGCAGCATTTATATTTAATCAATCCGCGCCACTTCCCTGATGCGCAAGCCAGTGCGATGGCGGCGGGCGCGGACGATATTTTGGCGAACGCGCGGGTGTGCAGCTCAATAGATGAAGCCTTGCAGGGCGTGGTTTATACGGTGGGCATGACGGCGCGTCTGCGCGATATTTCGATAGAGGTCAAAACGCCGCGCGAGGCGATGCCGCTGGTGGTGCAAGAAGCGACGAGCCAAGCGGTTGCGTTATTGTTTGGCACGGAAATGTCGGGGCTGACCAATGAAGAAACGGGGCGTTCGCAGTTGTTGGTGAACATCCCCGCCAACCCTGATTTTTCTTCCTTGAATCTCGCGGCAGCGGTGCAAGTCATGGCGTATGAATTGTCGGTGGCAGCGCAAAGTTTTGTTGCGCAAGCACCCGTCATGCAGCCCGCGCGCCATGAGCAAGTCGAAGGTTTTTTTGCACACCTCGAAAAGACTCTATTTGAGATTGGTTTTTTTACCACGCAAAATCCCACCCGCATGATGCAGCGGCTACGTCGTTTATATGCGCGTGCGCGGCTGGAGCAAGACGAAATCAATATCCTGCGCGGTATGTTAAGTGTGACCACCGAGTACAATGCGCGGCTCAAAAATCGTTACGACCAAGAGTCATCCTAGTTAATCCAAATCATGTTCAAAAACATTAGAGAAGATATTGCCAGCGTGTTTGCCCGCGACCCAGCGGCGCGTAGCACGTTTGAGGTGCTGACCTGCTATCCAGGTTTGCACGCGCGCATGTTTCATCGTCTCGCTAACACTTTGTGGCACGCCAATTTCAAATGGTTAGCGCGCTTTATTTCGCATATCGGGCGGGGCTTAACAGGCATCGAAATTCATCCCGGTGCGACCATCGGACGACGTTTTTTTATCGACCACGGCATGGGGGTTGTCATTGGCGAGACCGCCGACATTGGCGATGACGTGACGCTGTATCACGGTGTGACTTTGGGTGGCACGTCATGGAAAGAAGGCAAACGTCATCCGACTTTGGCGAATGGAGTGGTGGTCGGTGCAGGCGCGAAAATACTCGGCCCGATTACGATTGGCGCGGGGGCAAAAATCGGATCGAATGCAGTGGTGGTGAAAGACGTACCAGCAGGGGCGACTGCTGCGGGCATCCCCGCGCGGATTTTGGATGAGGAGCGTAAAGGCAAAGCGGGCTTTAATGCGTATGCCATTGGCAACGACCATAACGACCCAGTCAATAAAGCCTTACATGGCTTGATAGGGCATAGCGTAACGGTCGATCAGCGCATCGAGTTTATTTTGCAGCAGCTAGAAAAAATGGGTGTGCCAGTCGAAGAAGAGCGCGCCACCGCCGAGAAATTTGACCCCAATCATCTGAATAAAATAGTTGATTAAAATAATCGGGTATTCTAAAATGACGACCATTGCAAAACGATATTATTTTAGCTTGAGAGCAAGGAGAGGCAAATGCGATTGACCACTAAAGGACGTTTTGCGGTAACCGCGATGGTGGATTTAGCGATGCGCGGCAGCAAAGGTCCAGTGACGTTGGCAGCGATTAGTGAGCGGCAAAGTATCTCGTTATCTTATTTGGAGCAATTGTTCGGCAAGCTGCGTCGCAATGGCATTGTGGATAGCGTGCGTGGGCCAGGTGGCGGATATTGTTTGGCGCGGGTGGCAGGAAAAATTACCATTGCCGAGATTGTGATTGCAGTTGATGAGCCTTTGGATGCAACTAACTGCGGCGAAAAAGGCGATTGTCGCGATGGACATCATTGTTTGACCCATGATTTGTGGATGGGCTTGAATGAAAAAATTTATGAGTATTTGGCGCAGATCAATTTGCAAACCTTGCTCGACAATCATGCCAATAACAATAATCAATCAGGTTTGTCGCCGATTAAGTTGAGCAAGCCTACGGCTAAAGCTTTGGCGATGTAACGAAACACTTAGAAAGTATTTATGAAATTACCCATTTACATGGATTATTCCGCGACCACTCCCGTTGACGCGCGCGTGGCAGCCAAAATGATTCCTTATTTGACTGAACAATACGGCAACCCAGCTAGTCGTTCTCATCATTACGGTTGGGAAGCGGAAGAGGCGGTTGAGCTGGCGCGCGCGCAAGTGGCGGCGTTGGTGAATGCTGATCCTAAAGAAATCGTGTGGACTTCGGGCGCGACTGAGTCTAATAACTTGGCGATTAAAGGTGCGGCACATTTTTATCAAGGCAAGGGCAAACATTTAGTCACTATGCGCATCGAGCATAAAGCTGTGATTGATACCTTCCGTGAGTTAGAGCGCGAAGGATTTAGCGCGACGTATTTAGACCCACAAAGCAATGGTTTGTTGGATTTAGATGTGTTCAAAGCCGCTCTCCGTCCCGACACGATTTTAGTGTCGATTATGATGGTCAATAATGAAATTGGCGTGGTGCAGGACATCGCGGCAATTGGCGCAATTTGTCGCGAACGCGGCATTATTTTCCACGTTGACGCGGCGCAAGCCACGGGCAAAGTCGTGATTGATATGCAGCAGCTCAAAGTCGATTTGATGTCGTTTTCAGCGCATAAAACGTATGGCCCTAAAGGTATCGGCGCGCTGTATGTGCAACGCAAGCCACGCGTGCGTTTGGAAGCGCAAATGCACGGCGGCGGTCACGAGCGCGGGATGCGTTCGGGGACGTTAGCGACGCATCAAATTGTTGGTATGGGCGAAGCGTTTCGCATTGCGCAAGCGGAAATGGCGACTGAAAACGAGCGTGTGCGCATGTTGCGCGACCGTTTGATGGCGGGGTTGATGACGATGGAAGAAGTGCATCTGAATGGCGATATTGAGCAACGCGTGCCGCACAATTTGAATTTGAGTTTTAATTTTGTCGAAGGCGAATCGTTGATTATGGCGATTAAAGATGTCGCGGTTTCGAGTGGTTCGGCATGTACTTCGGCGAGTCTTGAGCCGTCCTATGTGTTACGCGCTTTAGGGCGTAGCGATGAGTTGGCGCATAGCTCAATCCGCTTCTCAATTGGACGTTTTACGACCGTCGAAGAAGTTGATTTTGTAATCGACTTGATGAAGAAAAAAATCGGCAAATTGCGTGAGCTTTCCCCGCTTTGGGAAATGTATCAAGACGGTGTTGACCTCAATACCGTGCAGTGGGCGGCACACTAGATAACCGCCCTTTGCGCGCCTAGCGGCGTTGTCGGTCAGTTTGTTTGCAAACACGCAAACGGCACTAACCGCCGCCTTGCCAGCAAACGGCACTAACCGCCGCCTTGCCAGACGCGCAAATCATCGGTTCTCTTATTTGAATTAAGGAGCAATATCATGGCATACAGCGAAAAACTTTTAGATCATTACGAAAATCCACGCAACGTGGGTTCATTTGCCAAAGATGCAGAAGGCTTAGGCACGGGCATGGTGGGCGCGCCCGCGTGTGGCGACGTGATGAAATTACAAATCAAAGTCGGTAAAGACGGCATCATCGAAGATGCTAAATTTAAGACGTACGGCTGCGGTTCGGCGATTGCGTCGAGCTCGCTAGTGACCGAGTGGGTTAAGGGCAAAACGGTTGATCAGGCATTGCAAATTAAAAATACGCAAATCGCCGAAGAGTTGGCTTTGCCGCCTGTAAAAATCCATTGCTCGATTTTGGCTGAAGATGCGATTAAAGCCGCTGTGGCGGATTACAAAGCCAAGCAAGCAGCGCACTAAAAGGAGAGCATCGTGAGTATTTCGATGACCGAAGCGGCAGCTAAACATGTGCAAAATTTTATCGCCAAGCGCGGCAAAGGTTTGGGCTTGCGCATTGGTGTGCGCACCACGGGCTGCTCTGGCATGGCGTATAAATTGGAGTTTGCGGATGTGTTGAGCGATGAAGATTTGCAATTTCAAAGTCACGGCGTGACCTTATTGGTTGACCCGAAAAGCCTGCCCTATATTGACGGCATGGAACTAGATTTTCAGCGCGAAGGCTTGAACGAAGGCTTTAAGTTCAACAATCCAAATGTCAAAAATGAGTGCGGTTGTGGTGAGAGTTTCCAGGTTTAGTTGTGCATCCCGCCTAGCCTGAATCGATTCTCTTACTCATTACTTCCGATTTTCTAAGTCCCTCGCATGTCTTCAATCAATATCGATTTCAAGCAAAGCTTTTTCCAGTTATTCGATTTGCAGCCATCCTTCGCATTGGATGGCGCAACGCTGGAACAACGCTATCGTGCTTTGCAATTGCAAGTCCATCCTGATCAAGCCGCACACTTAGCCGCTGCGCAGCAACGCCTTGCTTTGCAACAAGCTACTTTTGTTAATGAGGCTTATCAGACCTTGCGCAGTCCGCTGCGCCGCGCGCGCTATCTGCTTAAATTAAACGATGTGGATACGCAAGAAGAAACCAATACCGCGATGCCTTTGGATTTTTTAATGGCGCAAATGGATAGGCGCGAAGCGGTGATAGCGGCGCAACAACAGCGCGATGTCGCGGCACTGGATGAGTTGACAAGGCTTATGCAGCTTGAAACGCGTGAGTTGGAAGCAGACGTTGCCGCTAAAATTGATGGCGAAAAAAATTACCTTGCTGCCGCAGAATTGGTGCGCAAGCTGCGCTTTATGGAAAAACTCGCGGAAGAAATTCATGCCGCTTACGATGAAATAGATAATTAAACAGTTGCCGCGACTAGCCGTTAGCGATTAGTTAAAGCATCTCCGCGCGACGAAAAAACGAACGACTACCCACTCGCGACTAAATATGGCTTTACTACAAATTTCCGAACCTGGCATGAGCACCGCACCCCATCAGCATCGGCTGGCGGTGGGCATTGATTTGGGTACAACTAATTCTCTGGTGGCAACGGTGCGTAATGGCATCAGCACGGTGCTCAACGACGAGCAGGGACGCGCCATGCTGCCCTCTATCGTGCGTTATGTGGACGCACAAAAAATCTTGGTGGGTGAGGCGGCGCAACGTGGCCAAAACGATGACCCGTTCAATACCATCAGCTCGGTTAAACGCTTTATGGGACGGGGGCTTGCCGACCTTGGCGACACCAGTCGTTTCCCCTATCGTTTTATTACTGATAGCAACACGCAAACGGTGCAACTGCGTACTGTAGCGGGAGCGAAAAGTCCCGTTGAAGTGTCCGCTGAAATTCTTAAAGAATTACGCACCCGCGCGGAATTATCGTTAGGCGGCGAGTTGGTCGGCGCAGTGATTACCGTGCCAGCCTATTTTGATGACGCACAGCGTCAAGCCACCAAAGACGCGGCGCGCTTGGCAGGATTAAACGTGTTGCGCCTGCTCAATGAACCAACGGCGGCGGCTATTGCTTATGGTTTGGACAACGCTGCGGAAGGTGTTTACGCGGTGTACGACTTGGGCGGCGGCACCTTTGATATTTCCATTTTGCGGCTGTCGCGCGGCGTGTTTGAAGTGCTGGCGACCAATGGCGATTCGGCACTGGGCGGCGATGATTTTGACCAGCGTATTTTTTGCTGGCTGTTAGAGCAAAACGCTTTGTCTGCTTTGCCCGCCAGCGACACGCGTTTGTTGCTGACGCACGCGCGTACCGCTAAAGAACAACTCACCGAGCATAACGACACGCGCATCACCGCCATGTTGTCGGATGGTCGCGTAATCGACAGCGTGTTGAGCCAAACGCAGTTTCACGAGATGTCGAATAATTTGCTACAACGCACTTTGCAACCGCTGCGTCGCGCCTTACGCGATGCGGCTTTGCAGGTGGCGGATGTCAACGGTGTGGTGATGGTGGGTGGCGCAACGCGGATGCCGCAAGTGCAACGCGCGGTGGGTGAGTTTTTTGCGCAAACGCCGCTGACCAATCTCGACCCCGATAAAGTGGTGGCACTCGGTGCGGCAATCCAAGCGAATTTATTAGCGGGCAATCGCGGCGCAGATGAGTGGCTATTGTTGGATGTGATTCCCTTGTCGCTAGGCTTGGAAACCATGGGTGGCTTGGCGGAAAAAGTCATTCCACGCAACAGTACCATTCCGACCGCGCGCGCGCAGGAATTCACCACCTACAAAGACGGGCAAACCGCCATGAGCATTCATGTGGTGCAAGGCGAACGCGAGCTGATTAGCGACTGCCGTTCTTTGGCAAAATTTGAGTTGCGCGGTATTCCTGCCATGGTGGCGGGTGCGGCACGCATACGCGTAACTTTTCAAGTCGATGCCGATGGCTTGTTGAGCGTGGCGGCGCGTGAGATGCGCAGCGGCGTGGAAGCCACGATTGAAGTGAAGCCTTCTTATGGTTTGGTGGATGCCGACATCGCGCGTATGTTGCAAGAGTCGGGGCAATACGCCAAAGAGGATATGCAGGCGCGCGCCTTGCGTGAGCTGCAAACGGAAGCCAATCAACTAGTCGATGCGGTGCAAAACGCGCTGCTGCAAGATGGGGATTTACTCACTAACACGCAGCGCGCTGCCATCACTGCGCAACTGGAAAATTTACAAACCTGCTTGGCAGAACATGACACGCAAATTTTGCAACGTGCCATGACTGCTTTGAATGATGCGACGGTCAATTTCGCGCAAGCGCGTATGGATAAAAGCGTAGCGAGTGCGTTGTCAGGTAAGAAAATTTCAGATTTAGACATCTGAGTTAAAGGAAAAATATGACGCAAATTATTGTTCTGCCGCATGTCGAGTTGTGTCCCAATGGCGCGTTGATTGAAGGCAAAGTCGGCGTGTCGTTGTGCGATACGCTGTTGCAAAATGGCATCGCCATCGAACACGCTTGCGAGAAATCATGCGCATGCACCACCTGCCACATTATCTTGCGCGAAGGCTTTAACTCACTCGCGCCGTCCGATGAATTAGAAGACGATTTGCTCGACAAAGCGTGGGGCTTAGAACATAATTCGCGCTTGTCCTGTCAGGCTTTGGTCGGCACGACGAATCTGGTAGTGGAAATTCCCAAATACACGATCAATATGGTGAAGGAAGGGCATTAACATGAAATGGACTGACATACATCAAATCGCAATTTGCCTCGCCGACAGCAAGCCTGATACCGATCCGCGTTATGTGAATTTTGTGGATTTGCGTAACTGGGTAATGGCGTTGCCAGACTTCAATGACGACCCCAAGCACAGTGGTGAAAAAATTCTCGAAGCCATCCAAGCGGCGTGGATAGAAGAAAACGAATAGGAGGGTATATGTGCAAAATTTGGCAAACTATTTCTAATCGTTGGCTGTATCTGCTGGGTGCGTTATTCGCTAGTGGTTTGATGGGATTTGGCCTGTATTTGCAATACGTCCAGCACCAAGACCCGTGTCCGCTGTGCATGGTGCAACGCGTAGTGTTCATCGCGATTTTGGTGCTGTTTGCCGTTGCTGCCGTGCATGGCGCGAAGCGTGTTGGTGAGCGTGTTTACGCCGTGCTAATTAGCCTGCTCGCCTTAGCTGGCGTGGCAGTCGCCGCACGGCATATCTGGATACAACATTTACCGCCCGAACTCGTTCCCGCTTGTGGGCCCGGCTTGGACTACATGTTAGAAACTATGCCAATGGCGAATGTGCTGAAAGAGTTGTTGCACGGTTCAGGCGAATGCGCCGCACACGGCTGGACGTTTTTGAGCTTAGGCATTCCAGAGTGGTCGCTGCTGTGTTATTTAGGCTTGGCTGCTTGGGCTATTCTGATTGCCTGCCGCGCAAGCAAGTGTTGAATAAAGGTAATCAAACCATGAAATTACTCGGCACAAACACCAGCCCTTATGTGCGCAAAGTGCGCTTGGTATTGTTGGAAAAAAACATCGCACATAGTTATCTCGTCGATGCCCCACGCGAGGCGGGCAGTCAGGTGGCACTGGCGAACCCCTTAGCGCGCATCCCTGCGTTAATTTTAGATGATCAAACTTGCGTGTTTGATTCGCCTGTGATTGCCGAATATGTCGATAGTTTGAACGACACGCCGATTTTAATTCCCCGCGACAACGCGCTAGAACGTATGCGCATCAAGCGTTGGGAGGCATTGGCAGATGGTGTGATGGACTCGGCAGTGTTAGTGCGCAACGAAATGCTGCGCGATGCGGACAAGCAAGATGCGGCGAGTATGACGCGCCATAATTTAGCCATTACGCGCGCCTTGAATTTTATGTCTGAGCAACTGGGCGAACAAAATTATTGTGCGGGAGCAGCGATTAGCTTGGCGGATTTAGCCTTGGTGAGTGCTTTAATTTATTTGGATTTACGCCAAGCAGAACGCGATTGGCGCGGTGCGCATCCTAATTTGGCCGCATGGTTTACGCGTATGCAACAACGCACCAGTGTGCGAACCAGCTTGCAAGAATAAACTCAGGTCATGTTGACAAAAACGTAGCGAATTTTTATTGGTTGGCGCAATACTTTCATATACAATGCGCGTCCTAAATTTAGGCGCGTAGCTCAGTTGGTTAGAGCGCTTGGTCGACATCCAAGAGGTCAGCAGTTCGAGTCTGCTCGTGCCTACCAGATAATCAACGGGTTAGATCGTAAATGGTCTAGCCCATTTTTCTTGCGAAGGAACTTTGAAGGGACTCAGCTTTTTCCCTGAACAGCATTTCTAGATTCGCGTTTGCTCGTTTGCTTTCATCGGTAATCAGATTCAAAGCATCAAGCAACTCTCTTACCTGAGCCACGCTGTAGTGGGCTGTCATTGTTCCTCGGCTGTGCCACAGTATGTCTGAGATGGTTTCCTCTCGAACACCCGCTTCACGTAACCTCATGCCTACTGTATGTCGTAAATCATGCACACGAACATCCGATAAGCCCACCGACTTCCTCGCTCTCTGCCACCCATTGTTGTTCATCGTCTCCACTGCATGCGGTACATGAAGCTTGCCGCGTTGGTACGTGAATACAAATTCTGGATGCTCACCTCGCTGCTCCTCGATAATCGATTGGGCAACTCGATTGCATATCAGGGGTCGCCAGCCTTTACGGCCTTTGACATAGCGGGGAGGGACAATAAATACGCTGCATTCGATATCCTCTAAATACACTTCCCATTCCCAGCGCAGATTGCACACGACATCATCTCTAGCACCCGTGTTCAAATCGAACAAAGCCATGCGTTGCAGATGAGCAGGTAACAACGGTAGTAACTTTCGCTGCTCTGCCCAACTGATAGGACGAGGTTTTCGCGCATCATCCAGTGGCAACATTGCAATCAACGGTGATGTTTCCAGCAGTGTGCGCCCCTTGTTGTCGCGCCATTTTCTAGCAGCAAGGTTCAAGATGTGTCGCACGACAGCCATTGACGCATTGATTGTCTTGTTCTTTCGGCCACTGGCCTTACGTGCCTTAATGAAGGTTTGCAAGGTATCGTCATGTATCTGCTCTAAGTTCAGATGCCCGATGAAAGGCATGATTGCTTCGAGCAGCGTGGCTTCTGTAGCAATGGAAAGTTTATCCTCGTTTTCCAGCAGATACTTGGCTGCGATTGGTTCAAACTTATAGTGAGGCCGTCGAAATTCAGCCTGACGCCGTTCTTCAATCTCTGTTAGCAACCAGTTTTCCGCTGCTTGATACGATTCAAAACGTCCCTGAAGTCGAGTTCCTTGGTAGGTCTTGTCAATTCTCCAGCGCCCGTCTTTTGTTTCAGTGATACCTGGGGTTCTTTTGGCCATTTTTCTAATCCTTTCTCGGTCGGCCCCACATCCCCCGTTGCGAGCTTAAACTGATCAAATATGGTGTCAAGTTCCAGTTTGTCAAAAATCATTGAAGTGCCCATCTTGATGCTAATCAATTTGGGTCGAATCTCTTTGTCAAAAAATGTTCCTTTTATGCCTAGATATGCCACAGCTTCTTGCCTGTTAAGTCCGCGCCTAAGATTAGTTGGATGTGTCATTCACACACCCGCTTCGCTTTTATTCTGAATGTAGAAGAGCTTGATTTAGTTCTAATTTTTGTGGACTCTTTTCTCATCTCATTTTTAAAATCATAGTAATAAGTCTTAAAGGTAGCTTGGGATAATTGGAGTCCATGTTCTGTTAGCACAGATAAGATTTGATTAAAGCTAAAACCTCTTTGTTTTAGAAAAATTAATTTTGGCATCAGCCGCTTGACTGCCTGTCTCGCTGTTATCCCCTTGGGTTCAACTTCCAGATGCGTTGTACTCAGTTGATTTCTATTAATCTCAAACGTATCAAAATTGACTTTATGCAATTCATTTTTCTGAATTGTTGATGCTTTACTCATAAAATTCCCCAGTTGTTGTTGAAAAACTTGATTATCGTCTGGTGCGGATTTTAGGTATCCTCAGCCTGATTTTTCATAGCCTTTTTCCGGAAAATAGGTTTGTTAACAGCACTAATGGCTGAAGGGCATGAAAATGTATTTGATTTCGTTGCATTAATGATCTGATTTGATAAGTGTAAGTAGAGTTTTCTAATGACTTTGTTGAGGTGGGGTGACATGGCTAAAAGTGAGGAGAGTGAGGTGCTGATACCATGGCTTAAAGCCATAAGTCTTGATCATAAGCGTGCACCACCATCCGTTCATCTTGCAATTGATCGGTTGATTCAAGTTATTTCCTCAAATCGCATTGCAATAGCAGACTGGAATCGGAGTGGGAGCGTTTGGAATCGCAAGTCAATTCTGCGGTGCATAGTTGATTTTTTTGATCCATTACTTTTGGAGGTTATCCCGGTTGACTCTTTGGTTTGGATACAACTTCGTCTTGAGGGAGCACCGCTCCCGTTATCTACTCACTTAAAATCAAAAGTGAATATTGTTAAATTCGCAGATAACCTGAAAAGAGCTATACAAGTATTGGAGGGGGATTCCAGTATTTCCGGTGAGGATTGGAAAATCATAGTTATTCAGGGCGAAAGTCTAAGTGCTGTTGCTGCAATTCTTTATGCCATATCCTGCACACTTCCTAACGAAACGCCGCACTGGTGTTCCGCGTGTTTTCGGCGAGCAAATGGATTTAGAAAATACTGCAGGCTGCACAAACCTAGTGATGTAACTGCTAACGACACGGCTTATCGTAAGGCAATAAAACTTCAAAAGTCGCTTCCTCAAGAGGTCTTATGTGCGTGGGCGGCGTATAGGTTCAATCGAACTCATCTTGAAGAGTCCTTTGAGTTAATTAGTGGCGTAGAGGATGAGACTTCCTTTTACTTCTCAAAGGGAGTTGTCACTTCCTCACTATTAAAATCGGTTGTGGAAAAAACTATGGTGTTACCTTGGTATGTTGTGTCTCAAGAATGGGATGATTTATTAAATGATTTTCAGCACGTTTCGAGTTTATTAGCCCGCAGCCCCGTAGATTTTAAAGGTTGGAATGAATTTTCTGCGTATCTTTTAAAGGTGCTTAATGACATTGATGAAGAGACTACACACCCGTTTTGGATTCTTAATATTATTTGCTGTGCTGATGAATGGTTGAAGGCAGAAAAAGAAGCCGTAGATGGACGCAAAAATAGATACCTATAAAGTGCTTCTAGAGTTTACAAATGAGCAATTACCTACCTTTTGGAATGCAAAAGTACAGGGCAGGATGCCCGATATGTGCCTCACGGCACACATCGAGGATGTTGACTGCCACGATGAAACTCCTCGCAGTCAACTCAGGGCTTCGCCCCGAGACCCGAATTTGTACTAAGTAATTATGCTTAATGTGTTGTAGGGATAATCAGTATTAGGTTATTGGGTCTCGGGGCGAAGCCCTGAGTCGAATGCGAAGAACGCGAAGCGATATAGCATCGAAATCTGGATTGCCCGTGAGGGCCCTATCCGGCATCCTGCCCTAGTATATTCTCGAATATTTGCGGCAAAATTACGATAGATTTACAGCGGATTTATAGTGGATTTACAGCGGATTTATAGTGGATTTATAGTGGATTTATAGTCGGCCACATGGGGGGTATTTTTTGTTCATACACGCTCAAGAGTTGACCTAAGAACGTTCGTTCTGTATGATGGCTCAAACGTTCACTCAGTTCGTTGATTTCCATGCAGCAATCCATCCTGTTTCCGGCACTTGTCAGCCAAGCTATCCGTATCCCGCTGTTCAGCTATAAAGTGGCTGCCGGGTTCCCATCACCTGCCGACGATTACATCGAAGGACGATTGAGCCTAGACGAACACCTGATTCATCACAGAGATTCGACTTTCTTCGTGCGCGCAAAAGGTAACAGCATGGTTGGAGCTGGGATATTCGACAATGACCTGCTGATAGTCGATAAATCGCTCACGCCAGCATCAGGCGACATTGTCATTGCCGTGGTGGATGGTGACCTCACCGTTAAGCGACTCATTAAACGAGGCGAACAAGTCATCCTAAAGCCCGAGAACCATCGCTTCAAAGAGATTGAATTTAAAGACGGGCAAGAGCTGCAAGTCTGGGGTGTCGTCACCTCTACCGTGAAGACGTTCCACAAAGGTTAGTGCTGTGCCCATAGCCCTCGTTGATTGCAACAACTTTTACGTTTCGTGCGAACGGGTGTTCAATCCTAAGCTAGAAGGTAAGTTGGTAGTCGTATTATCGAATAACGATGGCTGTGCCGTTGCCCGTTCAAGCGAAGTGAAGGCCCTCGGCATCAAAATGGGTGAGCCTTGGTTCAAGATGAAGGACATCGCCAAGAAGCACGGCATCATCGCTTATTCCAGTAACTACACCTTGTACGGTGACTTGTCTGCACGGGTTATGTCGATACTCTCGAACTTCTCGCCCAAGCAAGAAATCTATTCCATCGACGAGTGCTTCCTCGACCTCAATGGCTTCGACCCGGCAACCTTAATGGCCTATGCCCAGAAGATTCGTATGACGGTGAAGCAGAGCGTTGGCATTCCAGTTTGTGTCGGCATCGCCGATACCAAGACACTCGCTAAGCTTGCCAACCACTGCGCCAAGAAACTCTTTGCAGGTAATGATGGAGTATGTGACTTCGGCATGCTCACTGGCATTGAACGCAGCACGCTCTTTGCCCGTATCCCAGTGGGCGACGTATGGGGCGTTGGAAGACGTATTGCTGAGCGGCTTGCTGTCATGGGTATCCATACCGTCGAGGATCTGCGCTGTGCCGATCCGGAGTTAATTAGGCAACAATTCTCGATTGTGTTGGAGCGCACTGTCAATGAACTGAACGGTCACCCCTGCATTGAACTTGATGAAGTGGGCACACCTAGGCAGCAGATCATGGTGTCTCGCTCCTTCGGTTCACCGGTGATGTATCTTGATGACCTAGCTGAGTCCGTTGCGTACTTCACGACGCTAGCAGCGGAGAAACTTCGGCAGGACGGTTCGGTTGCCTCAAGCCTATGCGTGCATGTCAGAACCAATCCATTCAGTGAAAGGGAACCTCAATATCAAAGCTCCAAGATCGTGGCATTGAGCCAGCCTACTGATAACACCACCAAGCTCGTCAAAGCAGCCTTAAACGGCTTGAATGAGATTTACCGTGCTGGCTATCGCTACAAGAAAAGCGGGGTGTTGCTGATGGCTTTACAGCCCAAAGGGACGATACAGCCTACGCTATTCGATGATCCGGTAGAACAAGCTAAGTCTGACAACACGATGAGTGTCATGGATAGGATCAATCGGAAGATGGGCAAAGGTACGCTCACCATCGCCGCATCAGGCATAACGAAGCGATGGGCTATGCGCAGGGAGAGTAAGTCACCCTGCTATACGACTGAGTGGAGTGAATTGCCGGAGGTTTGGTAGGAGCGAGAAGTGTTGTATAACGCAATAGAACAATTCTTGTTGGCTGAATTGCCGGAAATTGGTCAGTCTGAACATCACAGGCTTTGTATTTTCACGGTTTAGTGGAATGTCATCGATGCATTTCATAGATGACGCTGAAGTTCAACACGAGGCTTTCTGGCTTTGACTGCCAAAACGCTCTCTACCTGCTGCATAAATTCTGATACCGATACACCCAAAACAGGCGTTAGCTTGAATAGCGTCTTGATACTCGCGCTGTTGCGCCCTAACTCTAATAGTGAGATGTAATTGCGCTCAAGGCCGGACTCATGCGCGAGCAGCTCTTGCGACAGCTGACGCTGTTTGCGCAATTTCCTCAACACTATTCCAAACGCAACTTCTGGTTCCACACAACTCTCCTTGATGACAAAGCAAGTTACGGACAAGTTACGTTTGCGTCTTCACAATATATTGGGCAAAATGCGGCGGCTTTAAAAACTTTACGAATTAAAATTTACTTCAGGGGATAGGTTATGAAATTAGGTATGTCAATTGCCATGCTGTTGGGGATGGTCGCTTTGTCGGGTTGTGCGGAATTTGGCTCACCCATTCCAGGTGCAGATTTATTTACCAAAGGAAATTCGACAACAGTGACGCTAGAAGGCAAAGGGTCGGTAAAAGATGCGGTCAATTTATTTCGCAAAGTGGCGCGAGCGAATGGTGGATTTATTCGTGCACAAAATGATGATTCCGCATCGGCATTATTTAGTGATGATAAGTTAACTTTGCAAATGACGGCAGAGAAGACAGATAAGGATGCTACTCGTGTCGTAATTCAGTCGAATTCAGAAACCACGGTCGCGAGAACCTTTGAATTGGGTGATAGGATGCTGGATCTGCCTTTGAAGGTGGCGGGCGATATGCAAGGGTTTGTGATTGTAAGTAAGAAACGGGCGCGTTAAAAAACGATTGAACCGATTCAAAATCCTAGTACCAAAAATTTTGGATAAAGATATGTAGGTCGAAGTGGCTTAGCCTTTGTTATCAGGCTTCGCCATTTCCTCGGACACCATATCGAGCAAGCTACCAGGTGAACAATTGAGTGCTTGCGAGACCTTAAAAATAGTCGTTAGTGACGGTTGCTGCTGACCCAACTCTAAAATACTGACGTATGTGCGCCGCAAGTCAGCCTCAAAGCCGAACTGCTCTTGTGTTAATCCTGCGGCCTCACGCAATCGGCGCAGCACCTTTCCAAAAGCAATACCAGCGTCCAAGCAATCCTCCTATAGTTGGAGGAATTAAATCTTTACCCTATCATCGCGTCTTCCCACAACCGTAGGAGCTGATGAATTGAAGATGGCAGTTAATTTTCACCGGTTGTTTACTGCGAGTAGATTCGTGCGACAAGAAATTCAAAGGTACTGAAATGTCATTGCAAAAAATATTCTTTGGGCCGCCTGGGTGCGGCAAGAGCTTCCACGTAAGGAAGGTGGCAATAGAGGATTTAGAAATCACCGGAACGCGCGAGGATCTGGACAAAAGTCAGGACATGATCGAGACGGCCTTTCATCCCGAATATGGTTATGGAGATTTTGTCGCAAAGCTAATGCCATTGACTGAGAACGGGCATATCGAATATCGCATTCATGCTGGACCTCTAGTCAAAGTTTTGGCACGTGCCTATGCCGACCCAAAGCAACCAGTGTTGCTGGTCATCGACGAAATTAACCGGGGCAATTGCGCACAGATTTTTGGGGACATCTTTCAATTACTGGATCGTGACGATAAAGGTTGGTCGGAGTACGGAATTAATCCAAGCGAGCTGTTTAAGGCTGCGCTAAAGCAGGAATTACTTCAAGAATACGGGAAGTCATTAACGGACTTACCCGATGAATTAAAGAGTGATGATAGGTTTTCGAAGCTTCTTCTGCCGCCAAATTTATCCTTAATCGGCACCATGAACACCAGCGACGAATCGGTGTATTACATGGATACCGCCTTCAAGCGTCGTTGGGAATTCGAGTTTATGACATGGTCTGGAACAGATAACGCACCAGAATGGCAAAAAAATGCAAAAGTTCAAGGCCGCCAGGCACAGTATAATTGGTACGTATTTCTCGAAAAACTCAATGCTTTTATCTCAGAAAAATTCAAAGAACGAAGCGTCGATGATAAGCAGGTGGGGTTATGGTTTTTGAAAGCTAAAAAATCAACTCCAGTAGTAACACAAACTAAGAGCTCAGAAAAATCAACTATTCCTTTAGGCATGGTGCTTTCAGAAAAGCACCAAAACTTAATTGCATTACTTACACCCCTTATAGGCAAGTCAAAATGGAGTGATTGGCAGAAAATATATCCTGAAGAAGAAAGGTTATCTGCGCTTCAAGACATAGACCTAGAGTGCGAAAAAGCAAAGCCAGTATTGGAAAAAGAATACGACGTTGATCTTACTGGCTTCTCGAAATTTAAATATCCTCAGTACTTCGCAAAAAATTTAATCGAGTACATATCTGACAAATATGGAACAGCACGCACAGCAACAGATAAGTCTATCTCAATCGATATCGCTGATAGTCAAGGCGAGGAATCCACAATTGAACTTTTTGCCATTAAAAACAAGCTGATGTTCTTCCTCTGGGATAATGTATTTCCACGTGACCGCACTCCTTTAGCAGGCTTATTGGGCAAGGATAAAAATGAGCTGCGCACATTCGGCGAATTCTCATCGGATGGGAATGTCACCGCCTTCATCGACGGCGTGATGGCGTGGCCTAAGGAAAAATCAAAGCCAACATGATTGCCCATAACTGGGAAGAATTAGCACTGGAGACGTCCTCAGATCTCGATTGGGAGGCGTATGTTGGCTTGCGTAAGAAGGAGGACGGAGCTGTCACGCTACGTGTTCCACATGGCTATCCGACAGGCAAGGACGTAAAGGAGAAACCCAAAATCCTCGGTGAGTTAACGCGAGCCATTGCAAGATTCTCGGAGGCTTTTTCCGACGTAGCGCGTTCGAGTTATGAGCAGCGTTCGACGCGTGATGGTTTCCTGAAGGGCGACGGAGGGCAGTCTCTTAGCCTTAGCAGCACCACTCCCGATTTCGGCTACTCTCATCTCTCACTGTATGTGCAGTTGATTCGCCAGTTGCGTGATCCGCACATTTTGGCAATCACCAAAGCATCGGGGCTGACGGCACAATTCGATCATCGCTATATCTCACGCAACCTGGAACGAGCCATGTTTCTCCCGGACGGCACTCCGGTTTTTGAGAATCTTTGGGCTCCACGCACGCACATGCGTCATACCGGAAACGACATGGTCGGGCTGGCTTGCTGGATGGCACTGGACGGGCTGAGCCATCTATTTCCAGATTCAGCAGAGCATGAAATCAGTGCCGGATTGCAATCCGAATGGGAAGAGTTGGCGCACCGTTTTGCAGACGACAACGAGCTGGATGCCAAGGCTTCGCTTTTTTCAAAAAATTGGGAAGCGACCTTGCACTTGTTGCAAGCCGCGTTAGAAGCTTGCATTCGCATTGCACCACCGGTCTCTGCCGAGAGTCGCGAACTCTATCATCTGCTAGACCTATTGCTTCACAGCAGACTCACTGGTCAGGATGGCGATATCTGGGGTCTAAAAGGGTTTTATCATGTGTGGGAGTCAGCATGCCTTGAGTATGCTATTGGTGAATACGGTGCAAGCAACGTTTTTACCTGTGACCCAGCCTATTGGCCGAGTGGTCTTTCAGAATGGCAAAGAAACTGGTCCCGAATTTTTGGCGAAGACGGCTTGGTGAGGAAGCCCGATCTTGTGGTGAAAACTCATGGCGACGGCCCCCTACCGACCTACTTGATAATTGATTTCAAGTACTACGCAGAAAACTATGTAAAAAAAGAATTTTTGGGAGAAGAGCCTCCCTTCCCACCTGATCTCAAGTTTCTAAGAAATAACGTTAACGAGTTTGCAATACAATGGAAGTCGTATCAAGACATCGCGAGTGTCGAAGCTTATCGCTGGCGATTGATGCAGCATGAACTTAAATCTGCCGATGCCTCGCAAGTAAAAATCGAGCTATGGTTTCCAGTAGACGAGTGCAAATTGCCGTGTGTCCACCATAGTAAATGGATGAGCGGGCTTACCTTGGTTGGAAAGCCTGCACGTCAAATCATCGCTGCTTACTCGAAAAAATTTCGATTAATGGCTTGAGGATGACGTTTCCACTCTTCTGTTGCTGGGCTTAATTGACTAATCAACGTCAGCAAATCACCGGTCGCAGGGGTCGTTGTTACCTGTATGAGGGGCTGGCCATTATATTGGCCCTGCGTTATCTCCTCATTCAGCAATTTGGACAAGGTCTTATGTGTAGGAACGGCCTCACCGTTCAGCCAACGTCGCCAGTTACGCTGGCTACTACCGGTAATCATGTCTTCCAGTTGTGCGCAGCTCTTGGCATTGAGCGCATCTTTTAAGGACCGTACCCATTGCGCGGTAAATCTAACCGCCACGTTTTGCCGCTCTGGGGATTTTTCTGGGCGACCAATTTTCTTGGATGCGCGCATCTTGGCTTCGTGTAACTTGTTTTTCTTAACGACATACCCAGCTTTTTTAATCAGTGCATTCTGCTTCTCAATAATTTTTTGCAAGACTGCTATTTTCTGAATGGCAATATCAATATCCTCCTGTGCATACGAAGCATTCATTTCGTATGCAGAGGTCCATCGACCGTCTTGGTCATAATACAAATCTAACCAGTACTGAATACTTTTCTGTCTTTCTGCAAGCTCGGCGCGTTGCTGTGCAGTCGGCTCACTAGTACGTGCATATATCACTTGGGTATTAGGCCAATTGGGGTTACTGGACATCTCTATTGGAGCTTTGGGTATGTTGGCTTCTTGAAGTTTCTTTTCTTTTTGCTCTGTGATGTAGAGCCTGACCTCTTTTTCCATCCATGGATGAATCACACCACTAGTTAGCAATAAATATTCAGCCGCAGCCCCCCGACTTAGCATAGTGATTCCGAGATTGGGAGAGTATTGGCCGTAATAATCTTGAATGGCAGCGATCCAAGCGTTGCGCGTTGCCAGCAACTGGGCAGCTTTAACATTGTCTGCACTAACAGATGGATTAAGCCCGAGCTTTTCTGTGAAGGGATGAAGAAAAAAGTCATCGAACCTATACCTTTGTGCATCGGAAGGGAGTTGATTTGCTAGTGCCTGATTATGCCAATACACGCCATAGTCAGTTCCATTCTCTGTGCTATCCCACACGCTAGTTATCCACTTCGGATCACACAGCCCATCTTTGAGCGGAAATTTCACTCTGGTTGACCATCCAGGGCTTATAGCTTGGGCAAACTGTATGAAAGTCATTTCATGTGGTTTCTTCGAGGTCATATTCGTCAGCTTTCGTGCGCTTTTATAGATATGCCACCAGTCTAATCCCATTTAATCGCCTACGGATAAATTATCGGACATTTATTTATTAAACTTTATTAAGTAACACTTAATATTCTGTATTTAACTATTTATAAACATAGTTAAAATAAAAATATGTCTATATAAGTCGGACTAATTAAATATATATCTAATTTAATGTTGATTGCATAGAGGACATGTCAGGAGGAAAAATGAGCATCAATCAGTTACCCAAAAATCTCGCCAGTATTCGTATCGGCACCAACCACGACCTAGCAGATGCATCTGCACTGGCAACGCAGCTGCTCAATAAATCAAAGAGGGGCATGGACAGTGTCACATTTGAGCTATCCAAGGATATGTTTGTGGCGGTCGCTTTACATCTTTCGTACAACCAGAAGAATGTCAGCTTCGAAGACATGCTCGAGTACTTGACCGATCCCCGCTGGGACTCAGCCAAACAAATGCTGTCGTGCCTATGCAACTGTAGTAAATCTTTTTTGCAACAAGACGCTGCGCTTTGGCATAAGGGTTTCAATGTAAAAACTGAACACTTATCCAACGACCGAATATCAGGACTAGCCAAATACTTCCATGTCCAATGGCAAAAAGCGTTTGAACTTGCAAAGCCAGTCTCGAAGAAAAAGGCTAGGCCGCGCTCCAGCATTCAAGTTTTCAAACAGGGAGATGTCGCGAAGGCTCTGAATCTTATGTCGGAAGTTAAAGCTGAAATCAGAATCGGCGGTGATGTGCTCCTTGAGAATGCAAAACTCAATGATGGGTATCGCTCCATACCTGATGCCAAGAAAGCGTGGCAGAAGCTGGAGGCTGCCAAGAGCAATTTTGAGAATCTGATTGATCCGATTAGTCGGTTGCAAATGGATTTGGTGCTTGCCAGTGCTATGAAGGCAGAGAACTTCCACATCACCCCCATCCTGCTATTAGGTGATCCCGGCATCGGCAAGACCCATTTGGCTACTCAGCTAGGGAAGGCTCTAGGTGTTTCTATGGAAAAGATCAGTGCTGGTGGTGCCCAGGGCGGATTCCAATTGACGGGTTCGCATACAAGCTGGACTGGTGCGCGGCCAGGATCGTTAGTTTCTGTGCTTGCCAAAGGTGCGTCGGCAGCACCCGTCGTGGTCATTGATGAGATAGACAAGATCGTTGATGGGCGTTACCCAGTGCTGCCGGTTCTCTTGGATTTGTTTGAGCCCGATACAGCTAAAGACTTTAAAGATGAGTTCCTAGAGATGCGTTTTGACGCAAGCCGCGTGATTTTCGTGCTAACTGCTAACAGCTTGGAAGGCGTACCCACGTCTTTATTGTCTCGGCTTGAGGTTTTCGATGTGCCACGGCCTGAGCCAGAGCAACGATTACGCATCATTCAAGGTGAGGCAGCAAAGTTGCGCTTGGACACGAAACGAGACATTGAACTGGATAGGGATGCCAGCGAATCCTTGGCGCATCGGAAGGACTTGGACCTTAGAAAAACCACTCGCTTGGTCAGAGAGGCATTCTCCAAAGCGATCGATGCGGGCGACAAGTTCGCCAAACTAATCATCCCCAAAGTTGAAGGTCAACGTCGTATGGGTTTCTAGTAGCACATAGTAGTCGCGCAGATTATCGACCGTTCTCAAAATCCGAAACACACAAGGAACCACCTGAGCTAGAACTTTACGAATTACCGAAAGAGAGATGATGCACCACAACCACTTTTTTACTGCCGATCAGCACTTCGGTCACGCCAACATACTCAAGTATGAAGATGAGATGCGTCGTGATGCTCATGGCACTCGATTCTCATCCATCGACAAGATGGATGATTACCTGGTTAATCAGTGGAACGCTAGTGTTGCCGAGGGCGACGTGGTGTATTGCCTAGGGGACTTTTGCTACATGTTTGAGCAAATGTGTGATGTCTTACCATTTTTGAATGGTGAAAAAATCCTCATTTCAGGAAACCATGATCCGTTTTTTAAGGGGCTGATTAGTGGCGATGTGCGCCTCATGGAAGACGCGCGCGCCCTTGCTTTGCAAGCCGGGTTTAGTGCAATTCATTTGCACCATGAGATTGTCCTGCCGGAAATCGGAACAGTACAACTCTCGCACTTTCCCTACGCACCACGAAATACTGATGGTTTACCGGATTATGAGCTGCGCTACTTGGAACATCGTCCAGCACGAAGAGCTGAAAAACTCCTGCTACACGGTCATGTCCATTCCAAATGGCTCACCAATACATACGCAGGTTTGCCACCGATGCTGAACATCGGGGTAGATATGTGGGGAATGCGACCTGTCTTAGAAGTTGAGATTGTAGATAAATTTAGAGGGTTACTGTGATGCAAGTGTTTTTTGATACCGAATTCACCACCATAGAATTAGACGGATTCAGAACCTTAATCAGCATCGGCTGCGTGGCTTCTGATGGCCGTGAATTCTATGCAGAACTTACTGATACATGGCATCGCGCGAATTGCAGTGAGTTTGTCGTGACAACTGTGTTGCCGCTATTGCAGGGTGGTGAGTACCGTATGGCCGAAGCCGAGTTGGCGACACGTCTGCAGGGCTGGATCGAGGGATTGACCGAAGACAAGGTGATTCTGCGGACGGATTCACCACGAGCGGACTGGCCGTGGGTTGAGCAACTTTTTACATTCTTTGGTTGTTGGCCTAAAAATTTGCGCAGGAAATGCGGCACGATTTACTTCAACCACGACTTCCAAATTAATCGTTACATAGAAGGCTTGGAAGTGTATTGGAAGCTTAACGGTGCGCGTCGCCATCATGCGTTGGTTGATGCCCAAAGTCTGCTGTTTGCTAGGAATTACGCAATTGAAAGAAGGGCGTGATGGTTAGAACACGAAGTTTCTGGATGGCTGCCGTTCGTTGCACTGAACTTAAGAATGCTGTTCGACATGGATTTTCCGTATCCAGTCGATTCAGGCGTGATCAAGCTATGCGGATTGGTGCGCAGATGGGTTATTCGGGCGTTCTCTTATGCGCGTTCGTGCGTGGATTCAGAAATGGATTTTTGTAATGCAAGTATTTTTCGATACCGAGTTTGCCAATATGCAAGCTGATAAGAATGGACACCGATACCTCATCAGCATTGGCTGTGTGTCCCAGGACGGGCGCGAGTTTTATGCGGAACTCACAGACACATGGGATGAGCATCTTTGCTCTATGTTTGTCATCGACACCGTTTTTCCGCTATTGCAAGGTGGGGATTGCAGCATGGGCGTATCGGAAATGGCCGCGCGTCTCAAGATATGGATCGAGGGGCTGACCGATAAGGAAGTGGTTCTACGCAGCGATGCACCAACCATAGACTGGCCGTTCATCCAGGAGATATTTGACCACAACGGGTGGCCGACAAATCTGCGTAAAAAATGTGGGGCTATCCAGTTTGAAGAGCCGCGCCAATTCCACCGTTACAACCTAGGTATGCAGTCGTATTGGCAGGACAAGATCGCACGCCAACATCACGCACTGGAAGATGCACGCAGTTTGGCATTTGCCTGGAAGTTCGCTGTTAAGAAAGGAAGATGAAATGACTGTTGCTGAGTTAATTGCAAGATTGTCTGAACTAGACCCGTCAATGCGCGTGGTTGTGAATGGTTACGAGTGTGGGTTTGATGTGGTCTGTGATCTCCGCATAATTACTGTCCGGCCTTGGCAGCCAATTAATCCCTCTCAACTATTAAGCGGATGGCTACCAGAGGATCGGTGGAGCTATGAGGGTGAATTATCTCACGCCGAACCCGGTGAACAGAGTGAGCAGGTCGTTTGTTTTCCGCGCAAATCATGCTGATTTTCTTTGATACCGAGTTTTCAGGTTTGATCCTTGATCCGAAACTGATCTCTATCGGGATGATTGCCGAGGATGGCGAACGGACTTTCTACGCCGAGCTCTCAGACACCTATCAAGTATCTGCTTGCGAGCCATTTGTTTACGAGGCGGTGTTGCCGCACTTGCAGGGCGGTGAGGCACTGATGACGATGGACGAGCTGACCTTGCGCCTTGGCAATTGGATTGAGGACTTCAATCAGCCGGTGCAACTCGTCACCGATTCCTTGTCCTGGGACTGGCCTTGGATTCAGGAGCTGTTTTACTTGCCGGGTACTTGGCCGAAAAACCTCGATGGTAAGCCGGTACAGTTATATGAAATGGTGGATTCGCCATTTTTAGAACGTGCGGTTGAAGAGGCGTATCAAACTCATATTCCGCGTTTGTGCCGTCATCATGCGCTGGATGATGCTCGGGCGAATCGACTGGCGTGGCTGGCATGGAAGGGGACGAAAAAATGATTTTGTTTCTTGATTTCGACGGTGTACTCCATCCGCATTTACGGCACGAGCCAGATTTCTGTCGCAATGAATTGCTGTGGAAAATATTGCGTGCGTGTCCAACTGTACAAGTGGTTTTCTCAACCTCGTGGCGTGACAATTACAGCCAGATTGAAATGGTGGGGTTCGTGACTAGCGGCGGTGGCGAAGATCTCGCACACAGAATTATCGGCTCGATACCGAACCTTGAAGGGGAAGGGCGGTACGGTCGGCGCGATTTTGAAATCCAACGCTGGCTAGATGCTAACGACCAAGTCGGCGCGTGGCTCGCAATTGACGATATACCTGCGCTGTTCAATGGTGGTCATCCCAATCTCTATGTTGTTGATGGTGGTCGAGGGCTGACTGAGAGTGACGTGACGGCCATTCTGGGGAGACTTCAATGATTCTCTTTCTAGATTTCGATGGCGTGCTACACCACGAAAATGTCACCGTGAAACGTTGCCCACCAGCCGCGCGGCGTTACCTCAAAGCGCATGAGGCCCGCTTCCTGACGCGCGACGGTAAGCTGGTCAAGGGTAAGGATATGTTTGAGCATGCTGATCGGCTGGCCGCCGCTCTTGAGCCGTTTCCGAATGTGCGGATCGTGATTTCATCGACATGGCGTGAGCATTTCCGTCCCGAGAAACTCTTGCAGTTTTTGCCCGCTACGCTTGCCGACCGTGTGATCGGACATACCCCGCTTTGCGATAAGTTTGGTGGGGTGGGATCAAGGTTGTCCGAGGTGCTGGCCTATCTTGAGGGAAACGGATTGGCTGGTGAGCCTTGGATCGCTTTGGATGACCAGGCGCAGCTTTTTTGGGACGATACTGAAAATCCACCGGACAACCTGTTTATTCTGAAAGGCGATGAAGCCTTTTCAGAGGCAGTGGCTTTGGTCTTCGGTGAGTTTCTGAATCAGCACAAATTGACCAATCAAAACCACAACGAACAGTCTGCGGCACCACATCTTGAAACGACCTACACCGTTGAGGATATTCAGCGCGCTATTGCAGATGAGGAGCGTCTAGGAGCACGGAATGTGCCGAGCGACGTTCTGAAATTGAACCTATGAAACTGTACATACTGAGTGACATACACCTTGAGTTCTCGACGTTTGAACCATTTGTAACCGATGCGGATGTGGTTGTGCTGGCTGGCGACATCGGCAAGAAATCCAACGGCATCATATGGGCGCGAGAAAAGTTTCCCGACAAGGAAATCATCTATGTTCCTGGCAACCATGAGTTCTACGGTGCTCAGCGTGAAGACACGCTAGTATTGATGCGGCTTGCTGCCGAGCAGTGCAAAGTGCATCTACTCGATGACGATGAAGTTGTGATCAATGGCGTGCGATTTTTGGGAAGCACGCTATGGACAGACTTTTTGCTGTTCGGCGAGCACAAGAAAAATGAGGTCATGATGGACGGGCAGAATTGCCTGAATGATTTTCGTCTGATTCACGAAGGGATCATGCTCTTCACACCACTACTTTCCACACAGTTGCACGAGCAGTCATTGGCATGGCTGACTGAAAAACTCGACACGCCATTCGATGGCAAGACTGTTGTGGTGACGCATCACTTGCCGTCAGCACTTTCTGTCGTTGAACGGTTTAAAGATAGTGCGCTCTCGGCTTGCTTCGCATCCAACTTGGATCACCTGTTTGGCAAGATGAGCATGTGGATACACGGACACACGCACGACAATCTGGATTACGTGGCCAACGGCACGCGTGTTATCTGTAATCCTCGTGGATATGTCACTTATCGCGGTTCGGAAAACTTCGAGTTCAATCCAAAGTTGGTGGTGGAAATATGAATCCATCACTACACCTTACTCATGAGTCTGAGTCTGTCCGATGATCCTCATGTTTGGAGATGTTCACAGCGACTTTAGTCACGTATTGCCGATGGTACAGGCAGAACAGCCTGCTGCCATTATTTTCTTGGGGGATCTGCAAGCGCAACATCCACTTGAACAAGAGTTCGTGGAGGTGATGAGGCTGACTGAAGTCTATTTCATTCATGGCAACCACGACACAGACAGTAAAACCGATTATGACAACCTTTTTGAATCTGCCTTAGCGGACAAGAATCTGCATGGCCGTGTTGTCGAAATTGATGGGTTGCGCGTGGCCGGATTGGGTGGGATTTTTAGGGAATCAATCTGGTATCCACAGGCAAGTGCCGAAATCGAACCGTTGTACCCGGATTACAAAACTTATATCCAAAAAACGATGGATGTAGGTCAGGGCATGGCACCACCTTTGGTGGGCGATGCACTCTTGCACAAAAGCACTATTTTCTGGGATGACTGGATGCGGTTGTTCGGACAGCAAGCAGATATTTTAGTGACGCACGAGGCTCCATCCTGTCATCCCAACGGGTTTAAAGGGATCGATGTGTTGGCACAGAGCATGAGGGTTAAGTTCGCTTTTCACGGCCACCACCATGATCGTCTCAACTATGCAGCTTATGAGGAGTCTTTAGGCTTCAGTGCACATGGCGTAGGCTTGCGCGGTGTGTCAGATATGTATGGTGGAATGGTGTCGATTGGAAGACTGGAATAAATAAAGCCGACAATTCTTTGCAACGTCTGGGCTCCAATTGCCCAGGGTCTTGCAAAGCGTTATCGGCTTAGGCATGAAGATACACACATCCAACTGGCCGTGCAAGTTGCTGTAAATATAACACGGAGAGGGCAATATGGCTGGGCAGCTGATAACGATGGATGCGGAAATACTTGGAGGGAGCCCTGAGTTTTCGGGAACCCGCGTACCTGTCGCAGCTTTATTTGAAAACCTGGCTGATGGATTATGGCTGGATGAAATTTTGGACTCCTATCCTACGTTGGGACAGGAACAGGCTATTGTTGCACTACTTCAAGCTGAATCACTTTTTGTAATATCCAAGGCAACTTGATGTGTTGCGGAATGGTGTCGATTGGAAAGCGGGAATAAACAAAGCCGACAACTCTTTGCAACGTCCGGGCTACAATTACCCGGGGTCTTGCAAAGCGTCATCGGCTCAGGTCGAAATGTACGCTTAACTTGCTTGCCATGCAATTCGGTGCACTTATTTTTTAGCGACACTATGAAAAATCAACCAGTTTCATTTGCAGAAATTACCGACATCCCTGCCTCTGGGCTAAAGGAATATATCGCGGGACTTGCAGTGTGACTTATGTCAAAACCTATGCTGACGAATGGGCTGAAACGGTCACGCGTTTGTCGGGTGATGATGTTTAACGGATGAAGTTGAAGATATGGTTGTTGCCTTAAAGCGTAATCATGTTGTGGATGCAAAAACTATGGTGATATTGCTTGGGAACTATCTGGACGAAAAAACATGTTTAATCGGTGATTCCTTAGAAACAATCCCGGCTGTGAAATCGTGACGGCATTGTTCCTGGTACAAACGCTTGTATTCATCCAATGATAAATTACCACCGGATTTGGCCAACTCATCGTTATAGGTCAACATTCAATACTACGGTGATAACCAAAATGCAAAAAGCCGACAATTCCTTGCAACGTCTGGGCTGTAATTACCCAGGGTCTTGCAAAGCGTCATCGGCTCAGGGCGAAATCTACTCTCAACATGCTGAACGCGCAAGCAATTGATGTGACGTACTGGCGAGGCAGGGTAGAATCCAGCGTCAGCCCTTTACCCAGCATTCTGTTGACCAATAAATCAATCCCAGTATGAACCGATCTGACCTCATAGTTCACCTAGCCGAGCTACACCCTCAACTGCTTGCCAAGGACGCAGAGCTTGCCGTTAAAACCATACTAGATGCTATGTCTGGCGCGCTGGCATGCGGTGGGCGTATTGAGGTTCGCGGCTTTGGTAGTTTTGGGATTAACTACCGTCCACCTCGCCTAGGACGGAATCCAAAGAACGGCGACCAGGTGAAAGTCCCTGCGAAGTATGTGCCGCACTTCAAAGCGGGTAAGGAATTGCGTGAGAGGGTTATTCCAAAAGAAGAGTAAATGCCCTCTAAAATATGAGCTCTTTGCCCTGACCAAGCGGTGTGACTCTGCTGCAATTATTGATAGGCCAGTTTCATTGACTCTATCTCGTCAGATACTCTTTTGACTAGGCTCTCAGGGGCAATCACTTTGACGCCAGCTCCATATTTTAGGATATCCATCAAGAGCTCAGTGTCCTTGCTATAAGGAATTTGGAGTTCATAGCTCCCATTACTTAACAGGTGACCTTTTTGCTTCGGATGCCAATATTCGTTTGCAACCCATCGTGCAGTCTCGGGTGAGAAGAGTAGGGTGGCCCACTGCACCTTCTTGCCGGAGAAAATTCCATAACCAGAACCCAACACCTCATTGAGTTGCTTGTCGGAGACATCTTTTGTACTTTTCTCCAGTATCTCGACCCGACGGAATGAATCAATAGAAAAGCTGCGCAGACCGTTACGAAGGTGGCACCAAGCATCTAGATACCAATTCCCACGGTAATTGATGAGTCGTTGAGGTGATATTTCTCTTTGACTGTCTTGATTTGTACCGCGCGCATAGTAGTCAATAGATAGCCGTTTACGCCTTAGTAGTGCCGAGCCTACCGCTTGGAAGTGCGCTAACGGCACATGGCGCACATTCATCATCTCTATTCGGACTCGCTTCTGTATTTCTTCTATTGGATCATCAGCAGTGCTGAGTAGAGCAGTCAGTCGAGACAAGAGCGGCTTGATATGTCCACCCAACAATCCACCCGTATCAAGATTAGAGAGTATGTGATGCATTGTGAGGAGCGCGTGAATCTCTTCAGATGAGAACCAAAGCCCGGGAAGCTCATACTTTGCTGAATGATCGTCCTGCACTTTGTCGTACCGATAGCCACCTAGCTCTTTATCAAAAATGATGGGAGCCTTCATCCTATCCCGCATAAGTGCGAGGTCTCGCTTCAGTGTGGCAAGGGAAATCTCCAGCCTTTCCAAAAGCAGAGGAATAGTGGCAAACCTGCGTTCGGTCAATATTTGATCGATTTTGTATATGCGCTCATTTACGCTCATGATTTTTTCTCCAAGCTCATCCCCTGAGCTTGGAGTCTGGCAGGATGCTCAATATGGCTCAACTATTTCTTGTCGGAAGTGGTGAGTATCAACTATTGAATTGGAGGCCAATATGGCATTTACCTCAGACCAGCTAACAAAAATATTTTCCCGAACCAGTGGGCGTTGCCATATATGCCATAAGAAATTGGCGTTCAAAAATTATGGCGTTTTCAGTGCGAGAGCCCCATGGGAGGTTGAACATTCATATCCACAAGTACACGGAGGGACGCATCACTTAAACAACCTCTATCCGGCATGTATTTCCTGTAATCGTTCGAAGAGGGACGCAAGCACTGTTTCGGTTCGCGCCAAAAACGGCAAGACCAAGGCACCCCTTTCTGTAGAGAAGCGTAAGAGTGCAAAGTCGCAAAATGCGTTTGCTGGTGGGGCATTGGGCGCTGTGCTCGGTTTAGTAGGTGGGCCAGTTGGGGTAATCATCTGTGCTGCTTTAGGAGCCAAAATGGGATACAGCCAAAATCCCGATAAGTGATGCAGACCATTTCTGAAATTGAAGTGAGGTGGTTGGCTAGAGAGTGTCGGCAGAGCTGGTCACAAAGTATTGGGTTGTACGGAAAATATATAGACCTTCTGCAACATAGACAGGGCGGGGCTTCGATGCGACACTCCGCCCTTTGTATCCAGCACATTGAAGCGGAAAATTAATGACCAGTTCGTTGCTCTATAGTCCTCATCAGCTAAGCTATTTCGCGCACCAATTAACCCTGCGCGCAGCTTCGGACTCGATGGAGAGCATGGCAGGTGCGTTGCTGGATGCGCAGGTCGACCTGAATCCACACCAGATCGATGCCGCATTGTTCGCAACCAGCAATCCGCTCTCCAAGGGCGTTATCCTGGCTGACGAAGTGGGGCTGGGTAAAACCATCGAGGCGGGGTTGTTGATCGCTCAGCGTTGGGCCGAGCGTAAGCGCCGAATTCTGGTCATTGCCCCTGCCAATCTGCGCAAACAATGGCATCAAGAGCTAGCTGACAAGTTTGGCATCACTGCGGCCATTATCGAAGCTAAATCCTACAAGCAGGCTATCAAGGATGGGAACGACAACCCATTCGAGGCCAAGACTGTTCTCATCTGTTCCTATCAGTTTGCCGCAGGAAAAGCCAAGGAGCTCCAAGCCGTTCCCTGGGATTTAGTGGTGATCGACGAGGCCCACCGCCTGCGTAATGTTTACAAACCCGACAATAAGACCGCCAATATTCTGCGGGATGCATTATCAAATTTTCAGAAGATATTACTCACGGCCACGCCATTACAGAACTCCCTGTTGGAGTTGTATGGTTTGGTTAGTATCGTGGATGACCGCGTCTTCGGTGATTTGGATAGTTTCAAGACCCAATTCGGCCAGCTTAAAGATGCTGCTAGCTTTGATGAGTTAAAGAGCCGCATACAGCCCATCTGTAAGCGCACGCTGCGCAGACAGGTTGAAGCCTATGTTAAGTACACACGCCGCATCCCTATGCTGGAAGAGTTTATGGCGGGTGCAGACGAGACCAGGCTTTACAACCTAGTCTCTGAATATCTGCAACGCGACTCTCTATTCGCATTACCTAATAGCCAGCGTCAACTCATCACCTTGGTGCTTCGTAAGCTCTTGGCATCATCAACATTTGCGATAGCCGGTGCGCTGGAAACACTGATCAAGCGGCTCCAGCTTGCATTGGATGAGAAGGCGGCCAGCGTAGATTTAGCCGTAGAGCTAGATCAAGACTTCGAATCCCTCGATGAGATGACAGAAGAGATCGAAGATTTAGACCAGATTAACGGCAAGGCTAAAACAGAAAGCGAGATTGCCTCCATCAAGGCTGAAATCGCTGAGTTGGAATCTTTCCGTAGTCTGGCTGTATCGATCACGGAAAATGCCAAGGGTATGGCGTTGCTCCAAGCTTTAAAGGTCGCCTTCAAAAAATTGGAAGAATTGGGTGCTGCCAAGAAGGCCATCATCTTTACCGAATCAAGGCGCACCCAAGACTATCTGCTTAACCTGCTAGCCAGTACACCTGAGTTTGGAGAAGGAACGTCCGGAGTTGTTCTCTTCAATGGTACGAACAATGATGAAAAATCACGCCGTATCTATAGCGAATGGATCAAGCGGCATGCGGGCACAGACCGCGTAACCGGATCAAGGACGGCAGATACACGAGCGGCATTAGTAGATTACTTCCGTGAAGAAGGTTCTCTGATGATTGCCACCGAGGCGGGAGCCGAGGGAATCAACCTTCAGTTCTGTTCGATGGTCATTAACTATGACTTGCCGTGGAATCCACAGCGCATCGAACAGCGTATCGGTCGATGCCATCGTTATGGGCAGAAACACGATGTCGTTGTAGTCAATTTCCTGAACCGAGAGAATGAAGCTGATAAGCGTGTGTACGAATTGTTGGCGCAGAAGTTCCAGCTGTTCGATGGTGTATTCGGCGCAAGCGATGAAGTGCTGGGGGCAGTCGAGTCCGGTGTGGACTTTGAGCGTCGCATCGCCGAGATATACCAAACCTGCCGTCATCCCGATGCGATACACACCGCCTTCCAGCAACTCCAGCTTGATCTGGCGGGTGAGATTAGTGATGCAATGATCAATGCTCGTAAGTCGCTCCTTGAAAACTTTGATGAGGACGTGCAAGAAAGGCTGCGTCTACGCGATCAAACTGCCCGTGCCTCCCTAGGCAGGTTAGAACGCTTGTTGATGAGATTCACGCGAGCTGCACTGAATGGTCATGCTGAGTTTGATGAAGACGATACCGCATTCAAACTCCTCACCCTGCCAGATGGTCTAAAGGCAGACTTTTCGCCTGCCATTCCACTTGGCCGATATGAATTGCCACGCCGCAGCCAAGAGGCGCACATCTACCGGTTGGCGCATCCGCTGGCGCAATCGCTTGTCGAGCACGCTCAACATCAGCCATTGCAGCCTAGCAAGTTAGTCTTTGATTACGATGTCTATGGGGCAAAGGTGTCTGTAGTAGAAGAGCTAAGGGGGCAATCAGGAACGCTGTTCGTACAAAAGCTAAGAGTGCAGGCATTAGGTGCAACTGAAGAACATATACTCATGGGGGCGGTAGACTCCAGTGACGTGACTTATGACCAAGGCATCGTTGAAAAACTACTCAATATGCCCGCTCATGCCATTGCGCTGCCGCGCCTACATAGCCTGCCAGAGCAGTCAGCTTTACCGGATATTCAGCCGGTTGCTGAACAGAATATGCTCGATTTTTCCGCTGCGAATGTAACTGTACCTGCCGCACTGGAGGCGGTGATAAGTAAACAAAGAGTGCACATCTTGAGTGAACTTGAAACACGCAACTTGAGTTTCTTTGCACAAGAAACCGAGAAGCTGGATTCATGGGCGGATGATCTTAAAGTCGGTCTGGAGCGCGAGATTAAAGAACTCGATAAGCTGATTAAGGAAGCGCGCACCAAGAGCAAAGGTGCGGCAACTTTGGCCGAAAAACTTGCGATGCAAAAAGAGCAGAGAAATCATGAAAATAATCGAGATCGCAAACGCCGCGAGCTATTTGATCGGCAAGATGAGATTCAGCGTCGCCGCGATAAGTTAATTGATGAACTGGAAGTGCAGTTGTCGCAACAGGTGACTGTGCAGCCATTATTTGCTTGTGAATGGGAGGTCGCATGACAGAACCAACAATCGTTTGCCCTAATTGCCATACTGAAATCAAACTCAACGAATCGCTCGCGGCACCGCTGATTGCAGCAACGCGCAAACAGTTTGAGGAGCAACTCGCGCAGAAAGACACAGACATCGCAAAGCGCGAACAGGCGATGCGCGACAAGGAAAAGCAGCTTGTAGAGGATAAGCGCAAGCTCGACGACCAAGTTGCCGATCAAGTCGCGGCGCAGTTGAAAGCTGAGCGCGTCCGTGTGATAGCGGAAGAGTCCAAGAAAGCCAAACTGGCTAGTGCAGCCGAATTAGAAAACAAGGCACGCGAGCTGTCCGAGTTACAAGAAGTCCTGAATAGTAACAATGCCAAATTAGCTGAAGCGCAAAAGGCGCAGGCGGGTCTAATCAAGAAACAGCGTGAGCTCGATGATGCCAAGCGTGAGTTGGAACTCACCGTGGAAAAGCGTGTGCAGACTGGATTAACTGAAGTGCGCACGCTCGCCAAAAAGGAAGCTGAGGAAGAACAGAAGCTCAAGGTGATGGAGAAAGAGCAAACCATTTCCGCCATGCAGAAACAGATCGAAGAACTCAAGCGCAGGGCGGAGCAGGGGTCACAACAATTGCAGGGCGAAGTGCAAGAGCTGGAACTGGAAAACCTGCTGCGCACCAAGTTTCCCTTCGATTCGATTGAGCCCGTCCCCAAGGGCGAATTCGGCGGCGATGTTTTGCATCGCGTGCGTGCACCTAATGGACAAGCCAGTGGCACTATCTTGTGGGAGTTCAAACGCACAAAAAATTGGAGCGATGCCTGGTTGGTAAAACTGCGCGATGATCAGCGCACAGCAAAGGCCGAAGTTGCGGTGATCGTCAGCCACGTGCTACCCAAAGGCGTGGAAACTTTCGAGTTGATTGAGGGTGTGTGGGTAACGCATCCGCGTGCGGCATTGCCAGTTGCGGCAATCTTGCGCCAGACATTGCTAGAGATTGCGATGTCACGGCAGTCATCCGAAGGCCAGCAAACCAAAACCGAAATGGTTTACCAGTACCTCACCGGCCCGCGCTTCAAGCATCGTGTCGAAGCGATTGTTGAAGCCTTTTCTTCCATGCAGGAAGACCTCGACAAAGAACGCAAAGCAATCATGAAGCAATGGGCAAAACGCGAAGAGCAGATTGAGCGGGTGATGGGAGCGACAGTGGGGATGTATGGCGACTTGCAGGGTATTGCGGGGAAATCGTTGCAGGAAATTGAGGGGTTGGAATTAAATGCACTGGTGACTGCAAGCGACGCAACAACAAGATTGGAAAATATATGAATTCTTCAACGCACTGTCCATATAGACAATCTACTCTTCTTCAGCAGGCGCTTGCGCCGGATAAAATGCGGATCGCATTTCTGTTGGGGGCGGGTTGCCCAGTTTCGATCCGTATTCCGGATGGAGAGGCCTCAAAGCCATTGATCCCAGACATTCGGGGACTCACCAATATAGTTAACGAAAAGCTGAGCAAGTCGAAACAATATAAGGACAGTTATGCCACATTGTTGAAACGGTTCAATGGTGGGATGCCAGTCAATCCGACGATTGAAGACATCCTGAGCCATATTCGTGCGCTTCACGATGTTGTGCGTGATGGCAATATTGACGGTCTCACTAAGAGCACGCTTGCGGCACTCGATACAGAAATATGCAAAATCACCACTGAAGTAGTAGGCGTCGAGTTGCCTGAATTGAGTACGCCATACCATCAGCTTGCAACATGGATAGGTGGTATTCATCGTGCACATCCGATTGAAGTGTTTACCCCTAACTACGATTTGCTTGTAGAGCAGGCATTGGAATTTCACAAAATTCCATTCTTTGATGGTTTTGTTGGGTCAAAGCAAGCCTTTTTCGACCTAACTTCGATGGAAAGTGAATCTCTTCCTTCGCGATGGGCGCGTGTTTGGAAAGTGCATGGTTCTGTGAACTGGTGGCGTACACAGAAGGATGAAGTTGTACGTCGCGAAAATCATTCCGAAGGTGATCGGCAAATGATTTATCCATCACACCTGAAGTATGATCAGAGTCGTCGTATGCCGTACTTGGCAATGCTCGACCGACTACGTGATTTTCTTGCACGGGGTCAGGCGGTGCTGGTGACGTCCGGGTACTCTTTTGCCGACCAACATTTGAATGAAGTTATTCTTCATGGGTTGCGAAGCAATCCGACTGCAATTTGTTTTGGTCTGCTTTTTGGCGAACGCTCATCATACGCAGATGCTTTGGACAAGGCACGTATGCATCCTAACCTGAGTCTTTTGGCTGCTGATGGTGCTGTCCTTGGAACCGTTGAGCGAGACTGGCGGGCTGACGAACAAACAAGCCATGCTTTACATGGAATAAGCGTTACGAAGAAAACGGCAGCAGATAAAACTGAAGCAGTCTCAAATAACTGCGAGTTCATGCTGGGGGATTTCAAGAACTTTGGCAATTTCTTGGCACAACAATTATCACGGACGAGTGATGAGCAGGCGGGAACAAATGCTACGTGATCCTACATTCATAGGAACTGTCCAAGACGTTCACGGCGCAACCATCACGGTTGAGTTGAGCGACGAGACAGTTACCGGGCTTGGGTTTGTGTACGGGGAGGGTTACCGAGTCGGGCAAGTCGGTAGCTTTGTGCGTATCCCTCTAGGATTTGTTGATTTATATGGCGTTGTTTCCCAAGTCGGGGCAGGTGCCGCACCAGAAAGTGAACAAGAGCTTAAAGTCTATGGCAATCGTTGGGTTAAGGTGCAGATGGTCGGCGAAGGGCAGCGAGGCGGGCGATTTGACCGTGGTATTTCTCAACATCCTACTATTGACGACCGCGTCCACATTGTTACTGAAGCAGACCTTAAGGCGATTTATGGCTCAGGTGATCCTCAGGACTATGTGTCGGTGGGACATCTCGCAAGTGCTGAGTCAATTCCATCACTTATCAATATTAACAAGCTTGTTACACGCCATTCTGCTGTTGTCGGAACAACAGGATCAGGGAAATCAACTACGGTAGCCGGGTTGCTGAATGCACTATCGGACTTAACGCTTTACCCATCCTCAAGAATTCTCGTGTTCGACATTCACGGAGAGTATTCCAAGGCATTATCAGACAAGGCCGTAGTTTTCAGAGTTGATCCCAATTCGGCCAAAGGACAAAAGGAATTTTTTGTACCGTTTTGGGCATTGAGTTTTGATGAGCTCGTTACGCTTGCTTTCGGCAAGCTGAGTGATGCTGCGATGGCAGTTGTTGCGGATTACATCGTGCAGCTCAAGAAAGAGGGACTTGCTAATCAGCCGTGCGATGAGATTGATGAGTCACGGGTTACCGTTGATACACCTATACCATTTTGTTTGCATAAATTATGGTTCGAACTTCACAAGCGGGAGCATCACACGCTTATTCCAAGGCCGGGTGGGGCAACTGACGAAGTTGATCCAGCCTATGTGCTTGGGGAAGATAATCAACCTCAGCAACTTGGCGATGCAATGTCAGTGATACCGCCACTATATCGAACAGTGAAAACCACTGGCCCCGCAAATGAAAGAGTTCAACACGGTAGAGATCCAATTGGAATCAGGCAGCAGCTTGCCAGTTTGGCATCAAAGCTGCGCGATCCGAGGCTGGCCTTTATATTTAATCCTGGTGGCTGGCTGCCAGATATTGATGGCAAAACAGTAAAAGATTTAGACAGCATGCTTGAAGAATGGGTTGGCGGTACAAATCCAATAACCATTCTTGATCTGTCTGGAATACCAACATCTATACTTAACGAGTTGATTGGTGCGCTATTGCGGGTTTTGTATGACGCAATTTTCTGGGCAAGGAATTTGCCAGAGGGTGGTAGGGAGCGCCCTTTGCTGTTGGTTCTTGAAGAGGCACATGCTTATCTATCTAAGGAGCACTCCGGATCAGCAGCGACCGCTGTTCGAAGGATTGCCAAGGAAGGTCGAAAATATGGCGTCGGCATGATGATCGTCAGTCAACGACCATCCGAAATAGATTCGACCATACTTTCACAGTGCGGCACGATATTCGCGATGCGCCTTACGAATGACACAGATAGGGGGCACATAACTAGTGCCGCATCCGATAATTTAAAAGGCATATTTGAGATGTTGCCCGTTCTTCGAACTGGCGAGGCGATTATCGTTGGTGAAGCGGTTAGCCTTCCTGTGCGAACTTTGATTACACCTCCGGCTCTTGATCGTCGTCCTGACAGTGTTGATCCTCGTGTTGTTGAACGTGGCAATTTGAATGAGGGATTTCAGGGGCCGGGTGGATGGGGGCAGCGCCGCGACCCTGCTGACTATACTGCGATGGTTAGACAGTGGCGACTGCAGACGCCGCATTATGAGCACAAGTCTCCTGCAGTTGGTGCATCCCCGAAACCTGATGATAAAAAGGAGTAAGCAATGGACTGGATAGATACCCCGGAATCTTCGAATATTGCTAGGTTCGCCTATGACGAAGCAAGCAATGTTCTGAAAGTAGAATTTAAGAATGGTGGTCAATACGATTACTTCGACGTGCCACAGCACGTCTTTGAGGGAATGCGCAATGCGCCATCCAAGGGGCAATATCTAGCACAACAGATTAAGGGCTCTTATCGGTATGCAAGAGCCTAATTGCTTTGCCGAGACAAAAAATGCAAAAGTAGCAGATGACTGACCAAGCACAATCTACCGATCAAGAGCTTCGCCTGAAATTTTATGGCGAAACGCGGGCCGATCTTCTCAAACGTCAGCTTTCAAATAGCGAGAATGCTGATAGAGCAATTTTGACAGTATCGACTGCGGCACTAGGTTTTTCCTTGGCGTTTTTGAAGGATGTTGTACCGATTCAAACGGCTGATTACTCATGGTTGCTGTATTTGTCGTGGGTGTTCTTTCCGGCTGCAATTGTTGCTACGCTGCTTTCATTTTTTACAAGTCAAAAGGCAATTGCAGAGCAACTCGATTTGGCACACAAATACTATATTGAGCATGATGAGGGGGCCGCTAATTTGCAACCAGAATATGCTTCAATTACTGAATTGCTTAATCGCGCAGGTGCTGTGCTTCTCGTTGTTGGCTTACTGGTAACGTGTATTTATGTATTTATCAACCTTGGAAAAGGAAATGTCATGTCGAAAATTCGTGCTAATGATGGGGCCATTGTTCCCACTATGCAGAACGTTGCTCGCGGTTTGGGAGTAGAGCGGAGAGGGGCAAATATACCGGCTATGCAAACCGTCCCTCAATCTGGGGCTCCCGTGCCCACGATGCAACAGGTCCCACAACCTGCGCCAGTAGCTCCGACAGCTACATCGGGTGGATCAACCGGTAAATAATGGGCTTGTGCCCAGTCGCCACTATATAGAACACATATGAACAAGAAACAGAAACTTGAACTAACCTGGATCGGCAAGGAGAACCGGCCAAAGTTGGAGCCGCGCATTTTGCTGGAAGATGCGGCGAGGAGTTATCACGCGAAGCATCGGGTGACGGATGGCGACATCTTCGATAACCAGCTCATCTTCGGCGACAACTTGCTGGCGTTGAAGGCTTTAGAGGCGGAGTTAGCGGGGAAAGTGAAGTGCGTGTTTATTGACCCGCCGTACAACACCGGCAGCGCGTTCACGCATTACGACGACGGGGTGGAGCATTCAATCTGGCTGTCGCTGATGCGCGACCGGCTGGAGATTATCCGGCGGTTGCTGTCGGAGGATGGTTCGCTGTGGATCACGATTGATGACAACGAGGCGCATTACCTGAAGGTGTTGTGCGACGAGGTGTTTGGGCGGGCATGTTTTGTAACATCCTTTATCTGGAAAAAAGTAGATAGTCCAAACGATAACAAAGGTGCTTTGTCACCAGATCACGAGTATGTACTCTGTTTTTCTAAAGTACCCGCTGGTGCTCGCTTCAGGCAGAAGCAAGATGATTCGATTCTTAATGCTTATCGTCAGCCTGATGCCGAGTCTGACAGGCCGTACCGTGATCGGCTATTGAAAAAGAATGGAAAAAATAGCCTGCGATCTGATCGTCCATCAATGTATTTCCCAATCAAAGGGCCAGATGGCATTGATGTTTTTCCGATCCATGATGATGGGCAAGAAGCTCGATGGGCTATGGGGCAGAAGGGTGTTGATGAGGTTATAGCAAAAGGTGAGTTGGTTTGGAAGCAGCGCGAATTAAACGGTGTCACCCGCTGGGTTCCTTATACAAGGGAATATGCTCCAGATTCACCTTCTCGCCCATGGCCAACTATTTGGGCCGACTTAGATACAACACGACAAACTAAAGCTCATCAGAAAGTTATATTCGGAGACGTTACACAATTTGAAACGCCCAAGCCGGAGGATTTAATTTCGCGCATTTTCGGTGTTTCGACCAACCCCGGTGACCTCGTCCTCGATTCCTTCGCTGGTTCCGGCACCACCGGTGCGGTCGCGCACAAGATGGGTCGCCGTTGGATCATGATTGAGCTGGGCGAGCATTGCCACACGCACATCATCCCGCGCCTGCAAAAGGTGATCGATGGCGAAGATAAGGGCGGCATTTCCGAGGCGGTGAACTGGCAAGGGGGCGGCGGTTTCCGTTATTACAAACTCGCGCCCAGTCTATTGCGGCAGGATGCGCACAATCAGTGGGTGATCAACAAGGAATACAACGCGGAGATGCTGGCGCAAGCCTTGTGCAAGCTGGAGGGCTTCACCTATGCGCCCAGCGATGCACATTACTGGATGCACGGGCATTCCACCGAGCGGGATTTTATCTACGTCACCACGGCGAACCTGAATCACGAGCAGTTGCAGCAGCTTTCCGATGAGGTGGGGGCGGAGCGTAGTCTGCTGGTGTTGTGCACCGCTTTCCGTGGGCGGGGCGACTACCCGAACCTTACCGTGAAGAAGATTCCCAAGCAGGTGCTGACGCGCTGCGAGTGGGGGCATGACGATTATTCGTTGCAGGTGGAGAATTTGCCGCAAGCCCCTCACCCTAGCCCTCTCCCGCAAGCGGGCGAGGGAACAAAAGCGAAAACGCGCGCGGTGAATGCGGCGCAGGGCGGTCTATTTGAAGAGGGTGAGGCATGAGCGACAAGAAGAAGCCTTCCCGTTTAGCGCCATCCTCTACAGCCAGCGCTCCAGTCAGCGGGGAGTTTCTGCTGTACCAGACCGAGGATGCTCAGACCCGCGTTCAGTTGAGGATGTCGGAAGGTGCGGTATGGATGACGCAAAAGCAGCTCGCGGATTTGTATCAGGTGAGTGTTCCTGCCATTGCACAACACATCCGCAATGTGTTTGCCGAACGGGAATTGACCCCGGCGGCAACTGTTAAGGAATACTTAATAGTTGCCACGGAAGCCGCGCGGAATGTGGAACGCCGGGTTTCTCACTACAGGCTGGAGATGGTGCTGGCGATTGGCTACCGGGTGCGTTCGCATCGCGGGACGCAGTTCCGCCGTTGGGCGACGGAGCAACTCAAGAGTTATCTGGTGAAAGGGTTTGTGCTGGATGACGAGCGGTTCAAACGCGGTGGGGACGATGCTTACTTCGATGAGTTGTTGGCGCGCATCCGCGACATCCGCTCTTCAGAGAAGGTGTTCTGGAAAAAGGTGCTGGACATCTATGCGACCAGCATTGATTACGATCCTTCTGCGGAAGCCTCGCAACGATTCTTTGCCACGATGCAAAACAAGATGCACTGGGCAGCACATGGACATACGGCTGCGGAGTTGATTTCTATGCGTGCCGATGCGGCTGCACCGAATATGGGGTTGACCAGTTGGGCGGGTGCTTCCAAGGGGGCAGCAGTGCGCAAGGCGGACGTGAGCGTGGCGAAGAATTATCTTAACGAGGAAGAACTGGGAACGCTGAATCGAGTCGTGAACGCTTATCTGGAGTTCGCCGAGTTGCAGGCGCAGTCCCGGCGTGAGATGACGATGAGTGCCTGGATAGCCAAGCTGGACGATTTCTTGCGCTTGTCTGACCGCGAGGTGTTGACGCATGCCGGAAAAATTTCCGCTGATGTGGCACAAGCCAAGGCAGAAGCGGAATTCGGTGTCTTCCAGCAACGGCAATTGGCCTCACCTAGCCGCGCAGAGCAGGATTTTGAGGCGGCGATCACCAAGGAAGTTAAGGCTATCGAGCAGGTAAAGCGTGTCACAAAAAAGAACAAGGGAAAAGCTGAATGAACCGTCATGTAAACGCTATTGCCGGGCGGTTGAGTTTGCGTGCGCCGCAACGTCGCTCGCTAGAGATTTTGGATCGCATCACTGAGATTGCCCCGCCTAGAAAAGACACTGATATCGCTGCCGTTCTGGAAATCATCCGTAGCGAATTTCCATCGGTAACAGATTTTGAACGTGAGTTTCCTTCGCTGTGTTTCGCTTTAGCCACGGGGGTGGGTAAGACGCGCTTGATGGGTGCGTTCATCAGCTATCTGCACTTGGCACATGGCATCAATAATTTCTTCGTGCTTGCCCCCAACCTGACCATCTATAACAAGTTGATTGCGGATTTCAGCGACCGGACGCATCCGAAATATGTGTTCAAAGGTATTTCGGAATTCGCCATTGATGCACCTGTCATCGTTACGGGCGATAACTATGACCAGCATGATCCGGCGAGCGGCACGCTGTTCGGCGGGGTGCGCATCAATATTTTCAATATCTCCAAGATCAATTCCGAGGTGCGGGGTGGCAAGGCTCCGCGCATCAAGCGGCTGTCAGAATATATCGGTGAGAGCTACTTCGACTACCTGGCTGGGTTGCCTGATTTGGTGTTGCTGATGGATGAGTCGCATCGTTATCGCGCCAGTGCCGGTATCAAAGCGATCAATGAACTGAAGCCTATCCTGGGGCTGGAGCTGACGGCGACCCCGTTCGTCGAATCGACCAAGGGTGCGCTGGCGTTCAAGAATGTCATTCTCGATTACCCGTTGGGCAAGGCGATGGAAGATGGCTTCGTGAAAGAGCCTGCCGTGGTAACGCGCAAAAATTTCAATCCAGCAGGCATGTCGCCGGAAGCGATTGAGCGCATGAAGCTGGAAGACGGCGTGCGCCTGCACGAGAGTGTGAAGGTGGAGCTGGAGACTTACGCTCGCGAAACCGGTAACGCGATTGTGAAACCGTTCCTGCTGGTGATTGCGCGTGACACGACGCATGCCGGACAGTTGCTGACGTTGATTCAGTCGCAGGAATTTTTCGAGGGACGTTACCAGGACAAAGTCATACAGGTGGATTCGAGCCGGAGTGGTGCGGAAGAGGAGGAGATGATTTCTCGCTTGCTCAAGGTGGAGCATACCGATGAGCCGACCGAAATCGTGATTCACGTCAACATGCTGAAAGAAGGCTGGGACGTGACTAACCTTTACACCATCGTACCGTTGCGCGCCGCGAATGCACGCATCCTGATCGAACAATCCATTGGACGTGGTTTGCGTCTGCCCTATGGCAAGCGAACTGGTGTGACGGCAGTGGATAGGCTGAACATCGTCGCGCATGACAGGTTCCAGGAAATCATCGACGAAGCGAACCGCCCCGATTCCGCCATCCACTTGAAGACGGTGGTGCTGGATGACGAGGATGTTATGCAAAAAACGGCAACCATTGTTTCTCAAACTCAGCTCGCTACCCAGTTGGGAATGAAGCCAGCTGATGCGACTGACAGTACCAAGATGGCTGGACAGGATGTGCAGCCTATCTTCACCAAGCCGGAAGAACAGAAGGTCGCGCAGATCGCCTACGAGGTGATCCGCAAGTTGGAGAATCAGCCAGCGAGCGTACCGACATTGGCGCATCTGAAAAATCCCGAGATACAGGCGGTCATCGTCAAGGCTGTGCAGGAGCAGCATCGCCCCACTCAGATGGAACTGGAGGGCGTGACTGAGCAACCAGACTTTGCGGCGGTTGTTGCCAAAACGGTCGCGCTGATGACGCAACAGACGATAGAAATCCCGCGCATTTTGGTTGTACCCAAGGGCGAGGTCAAAGCCGGATTCAAGTCATTCACCCTGAAGCTGGATGCGCTGAAATATCCAGCCGTGTCTGAAGAGTTGTGGGTGCAACTGCTGCGTACCAATGAACGGGAGTTGGTGACGTTAGGCAATGGCGGCATTGAAGAGAATCGCATGGAGGATTACATCGTCAGCGGCCTGGTTGATAACGACGATGTCTCTTATGACGATCAGGCGGACTTGTTGTATGACTTGGCGGGACAAACGGTTAGGCATTTTTGTAGCTATTTGTCCGAGGACGAGGCGCGCAAAGTGTTGCGCTGCTATCAGCGCGATATTGCCAGATTCATCTATGCGCAGATGCAGGAACATAGTTGGGAAGAAGTGCTTGAGTATGAGGTGGTTGTAAGCAAAGGATTTACCGAGTTCAAGAGCAGTGCTTATACCTTTGCCGTGAATGAGCCTACGGCGGATTATTTAGTGTCGCCGAGCGACAAGAGCAATATGGCCAAATATGTGTTTGGCGGCTTCAAGCGTTGCTTGTACCCGGTGCAGAAGTTCGACTCAGAAGCGGAACGTGTTTTAGCGGTCATTCTTGATCGTGATGCCGAGAAGTGGTTCAAACCCGCCAAGGGGCAATTCCAGATTTTCTATAAACAAGGTGCCAATCATCAGGAGTACCAGCCCGATTTCGTCGCTGAGACGAGAGATGCTATTTACATGTTGGAGCCCAAGGCCAGTAACCAAATGGAAGATGCCATTGTCCTCGCTAAAAAGGAGGCGGCAATCCAGTGGTGTAAGAACGCCACGGATTACGCTAAAGCCAACGGTGGTAAGCCTTGGTGCTATGTGCTGATTCCGCATACCAAGATTGCAGTGAATATGACGGTGGATGGGTTGGCTGGACAGTTTGGTTGTTGATGTTTTTGAATACCAAGGGAGAAGGTGGTGCGTGCTTTATTGATTAAGAGGGAGTTTCTGGAACTCATTTTTGCGGGCAAAAAAACATGGGAACTTCGTGGTTCTCGCTCACAGATTCGAGGCCCTATTGCCCTGATTGAGTCTGGCTCGGGTACGGTCGTTGGAATTTGCGCACTCGTCGAAGTAATTGGGCCCCTAACACTCAAGGATATGCAGGACAACGCTAAACGTATTGGGTGTAAATCTTCCGAACTTACATCGACGTACTACAAAAATACCTACGCTTGGGTGTTGGGGAGCATTGAGCGATTACCACAGCCAGTCCCATATAAACATCCTAGCGGTGCAGTAATCTGGGTAAAACTTTCAAATTCGGTAGTTAAAAAAATTCAGGCTTGAGGCTCACTTGGTGAGCTTAGTGCACATTATCATTGCCTCGGTATCTTTGAATAATTGGATCTAGCCACCTGGATTTTTTAGCAGATAGTAAATGACTCCAGCAAAATCACTTTCAGTTTCGGCGACATTTTGGCCGCTATTGGAATTCATAGCAGATAAGCAGATTGTAGTGTCGGTCAATGACCTTCGCGATTTGCTTGAGAAGTATGTGCCGAAAGAAGAACGATCTCCGCAGATCATCCTCGCCTTGTTTGAGGAGTGCGGAATCTTGGAAAAAGCTCCAGGTTCTGAATCAGAATGGGAGTTAGTACATGCCTTTGGCGATTTTTTCCGCCATTTGTCTAATCGGCAGCGGCTTGCATCTCCAGGGATTTTGATTTCCATACTTGAAGACATTGCATACCAAACTAACGAATTTCAGAAGGCCATCGAAGCCAACTCTCCTGATTTGGTTATCGCACGCGGTAGAGCAGTAAAGGATCGCTTAGGTGAGGTGCGCCATATCAGCGAAAGTCGTCATGCAGCAGTCATTCATGAAGTCATGAAAATCAAGGCACGGACTGATAAACGCTCTGTGCATGAACGCTATGAATTCATCAGTGATATGTACCTGCATCATATCGAGCCGCTGCGCTCAATCATCAATCCAGGCGGCGAAATGGATAAGTGCCTGAATGCTCTCCTGCTAGTAATCAAAAAGGGGCAGGTAGCTTTTTCTAATGCACCGACTATTCCTGAAATGCTCAATAGGTTGAACTCGGCAGTGATTCGCCTAGAGAAAGAGGCACTTTCACATTTCTCGGCAGCGTTCAAGGAGGTACTCCCCTTGTACAACCAGCTTCGGCATGATGCCCACCTTGCCCGTGCAGTGAGTATGCAATTGGATGCAGTTGCAAGAGAGGGATGTGGCCCATTAGCGAAGTTGCTGCAAGATGAGATGCCCATTTCAAAATGGCGGGCTGAATATCTAATCTCTTCTGGCACGATGGAAGATTATCTATCGAGTGTGTCTGAATGCATCCAGTCCGCACCTGAGCCCCTCGTTACAACATCGATATCCGGCAGGTCGGCAAACCGTTACATAGACCCATTCGAACTCTTGGACAGGGTGCATGAATCCAAACCTATTGGCGATACGCTTCGTTGGCTATTTGAATCCTTTCCGGACAAGACAGAACACTCTGTATTAGCTGCATTTCAAGAGATTCTGCAAAACGATGTTCAGTATGTCTTTGAGAGCGAAATTACAAGTCACGTTGTCGGGTCAGCCACTTATCACTACTTCCCCTTGAGAATTGAGGCCTAAATGGATTTGCCTGAGAAGCTCGACTCGATCTTTCAACTCCTGTCGAGAGGAAAACATATCAGCATCGAAGAAGGAGAGGCTTGGCAGCTACTTAATAAATCCACTTCAGAGTACCAGGAGATTTTTAAGGCTCTGGGATTTGAGCTTATAAGTGATTCGCGAGGCTATTTCTATTTTCATGGATCAAATCGTGGACTCAGCGATGGGACGGAAAAATTGGCATTATTCGTCTATGTTCTAGTTGATTGGTTGGCGGACAACGGTAATAACATAATTGAATCGCTATTTACCAAGGAGTTCGAGGCCAGTGCGCTGCCGCATCTCGGTAATGATCGTTACAAAGGCTATATGTTCCAAGTATCAGTCGGCGATCAAAAAGATTTGAATTCCATCATAAAAAATATGAGCAATCTTGGTTTCGCAAAGATCACAGAGGCAGAGCCAATCAAATTCCGTTTTCTGTCGCCAGTATGGCGAATGCTGGAAACTTGTTTGAATAACAATTTAGACGTGAACGCGCAATCTGTCACTGAGGGAGGAAATGATGCTGTCTCCGGGAGTTAAGCGAATCATTTTTATCCGCGCAGGCCGCTACGACTACGCGGAGCTGGAGCTAGGTAAATCCGTGCATTTGGTCGGAGACAACAATGTTGGCAAGACCTCACTGATTGAATCATTACAGTTCCTCTACATTGGAAATTTCAGTGACATGAGGTTTGGAAATTACAAGTGGGAAGAGACCCAGCGCTACTACTTTAATTCAGACCAAAGTTACATTCTGTTCGAATGTATGACCGGCAAAGGCAAGTACGTAACCGTTGGGCTACATGGGCGCGGTGCATTGCAAAACTACGCTGTCGAGCGCTTCACTTTTTCAGGGCAGTACATAAAAGACGTCTTCGTACTTCCTGACAATCATGTGCGTGCCTTTGACGATGTGAAGATGAAGCTGGATGAGGATGCACGCCATTTTCGACTGCTCGATCCTAAGGATATTCGTGCTTCTGTACTCGGAACTATTGACGATGCGCAAATTTCGCTTGGTATCGTTCCTCTGCGAGATGACGGAAAGTATGGAAAGTTTTCTCATCTTTTCAGGAACCTTTTGCGTCTAAATAACATGACGCAGCAAGACATCAAAGAAACACTGCTGGAAGTTCATGACCAGTTTCGAAAACCGGAAATCAATCTCGTGGCTGAATATGGCACCGAATTCGCTCGCGCCAAGCTGGAGCGCGACAAGCTCAATGAGTTGAAGCGAATTTTACCGGAGGGGAAGAGGTTAAAAGAGCAATGGGAAAAACATACCTCAGCTCGTAAGGACATCCCCGCTTTTTATCAGCACTTGGAGCGAATCAAGACTGAGACCATTCAACGATTGCGTGCGGATGAAAAGCGATTCGGTGATGCGGCACGCTTGGCGGAAGAAGGAATTGAGCATCTCAATAGGCGACTGAAAGAGGTTCGTGGCGAAATCACGAAGCGAGCGGATGAGCGTGGAGGGGCGAAGGCAAATTTGACTAGGCTCGTTGAAAAGGAAAAAGCGCTTCAAGGATTTGTTTTGGGTGTAGAAGAAGTGTCACTGCAGAATTTGAATTCTGAAATCGCTGTGCTTCAAGGAAAGCTGCACGCCAACACCGACTCAGTCGAAGTCATTCAGCGTGAGATTAAATTTTATGAGGGCAAGCTGAAAGACTTGTTGCGCAGTCATGACAATTTCGCCTTGCTGGTGGGGACGGCTTTGAAAGCACATTTTTCAGAGTCGGAGATACGTGATGTGTTTCGCGTGTTGAACCCGAGTTTGCTATCAACACCAATACAAGTAGGTTCGATCGAGGTCTTGGATGAAGAAGATGCGCTTAAGAATTTGTGCGCGATCAAAGATGCAATTCGTGATGGTGTATTCGAATGGGGCGGTACGAAGATGCATCTGTCCTCGTTGTCTGGCTCAAGTGAGATATTGCATGACCTCGAATCCATCAAGGCCGAGATTGAGACAGTCAAAAAGCATATTGAAAAAAGGTCATCTGAATTGTCTGTGGCGCAAGATGCCGCTGCGGTAAGGAAGCAAGTTGATACGCTCACTGAACAGGCTGAAATATTGCAGGGGAAGATATTTGAATGGAATATCCATCAAGAAGACTTTATTAAGAAGCCCGAGTGGGAAGGGATAGTTAAAACAAAATCGTCTGAAATCGAAGTGATGGAGATTGCAGTGCAGAAGATTGAGGAAGAAAAATTCGCCTTGTCAGAGCAAATCAATCGAAACAAGATTTCTGCGAACCAAGCTGGGCAAGACGTGGAGAAGGTTTACAAAGAAAGATATGTGCCAGCGGATACCTCTTGGTCTATAGGTTTGTTCGATCCCTCGTGGACGGAGGACTTTCATCAAGCCGCATCGATATACCGCGAAATGCATGCCATCTACATTAGTACGGGCGAGGAAGTAGCGGAGATCCTTGAGAGTATTCGTCACAGTGCTCCTTCGGCGGGAGACCACTTTGTGGGAACAACGCTCGAAGAGCAGATTGATTCAGTCATCATAACGTTGGATAGCATTCAGAGGATTGAGGATAGTTGCAAGGAAATATGGGAGGGGTGCGTGGTTGGACTACGAACTTCCTTTAGTTATATTTTGAAAGACTTGGATGCATTAAACGAGAAGATGCGCGTCTTCAATCAGCACTTGGTCGGTGTGTCTATCTCCAACCTAAAGCGAATCACGCTGGATATAGAAGAAAGAAAAGATCTGACAAAAAATTATCGCGACATGATCAGTAGTGAAGGGACATTGTTTGCGGGCTTGTCTGAATCAACTAGAGCTATCGCCGACATCAGCAAGATGATTGAACAAAATCCGATCATTCGGCTGGCTGACCTGTTTGGTGTTCGATTCAATATTGAGTTCGCGGATGGCAGTAAAAAGTCTTTTTCCGACCTATCTAGTATCGAGTCGAATGGCACGACTATCATGATTAAGGCCCTCATAAATATGATTCTGATTCGAGACATGATGCGACCAGCAGTAATTAAGTCTGGAGAGTTGTCGATTCCTTTTTATTTGGATGAGGCCAACCAGATCGATCCGAAGAATCTTAAGCAGATTGTCGATACTGCAAGGCGGCTCGGCTTTTGCCCAGTGTTGGCAAGTACCATCCCTGTTGCGGTCGCAGAAAACTTGTATTTCGTTCAGTGGGCAAATAAGGGCAAGGCTGTACTGGATAGTCACCAGCGCATTCGTCGTGAGGTGAAAGAGGAAACGATTGAAGATGCAACCGCTTAATCCTCTTGCGAGCTTGCTACACCAGCTATTCACTACTGGTGAAATTGCACGCAGCAAGATTTCCTCTCGAATACGCAAAGAACTTTCAGGGTTGTTTGACCTAGGTGCTTTGCGGGAAGAAAAGCGCAGTGGCGGATGGGTTGTATTGGTCACAAATGTGGAGTCGGTTCGTCGCTTCGCAGATAGACGGTTTCCAAGCGGACTGTTCGGTGAGGACGACACATCTGAGGGGCGTAGAACTCAATCCTTGAACCGCTTTGGGGATACCAAGTCCATGCCTGGACTAGATTTCGAATTCGTACTGCTCCGTGCATTTGGTGATGCTCAGGTAGTAACCACGATGTTAAACAACAAAGTCAAAATTGATGCACCTGAAATCACATGTCAGACCGGTTGTATTGCACTCACACTTCATGACAGCGGTGATCTCACTGAGCTGCCACAGATTCGCGGCAATGTTGCAACGGTAGAGGGGCCTGAGTTGTTTTACAGGTTTGATTGGGCAAGCGTTGATGTGTCAGTTGCCGTTCTTACAAATGGTCGAATGTCAGATCGCATGTTGAACTGGGTCACTTCTGCGATGATTGAAGGTGCATTGACTCATTTTGGTGACTATGACCCAGTTGGATTGGACGAGTATCGAAGATTGAAAGAGCGTGCGCCGAGGGCTACTTTCTACATGCCAGAAGATTTGGAAAGTCACTTCAAAGAAAATAGGTTTCTCAAGCCAGCTCTGATGGATAAGAGCAGCAAACTCCTGCCACGATTGGTTCAATCTCGGGATACTGATATTTTGAAAGTTATCGATTTAATGCGGCGTTATGGTGGAGGAGTGGAACAAGAGGTTTTGATTTTGTAACTGGTACGCAGATTTCGCGTTATCTAAATGGAACCATCAATATGGTGATAGTGATTACCCTGCACTTACAAGGAGGGGTTTCTCTTTATGCTTCCAAGTAATTCTTCTACTCGAAGGAACTTTGAAGGAACTGAGGTGTAAAGAACACTGAAATACAGTGGTTGAAGGGGGATGTGGGGTTAATTAATAAATCACAATAAATCAATTTGTTGCTTAAATCTCAGCGAATCGACATCCAAGAGGTCAGCAGTTCGAATCTGCTCGTGCCTACCAATCAGTAAAACGGGTTAAATCATAAATGGTTTAACCCGTTTTTATTGGGCGGCTACATTGAAGGAATTCAGCCGTTTCCCTACATCGCAAGGCTAGCTTCGCATTGCTCTAACGGCTCTCATCGCTAATCAAATTCAAGGCATGGACGAACTTAATCGCGAAGATTTTGTTCGCCTAACTTTTTGGTGCGAAAGTGAATGCGTCGGAGTAGAAATTCTCATTTAGCGCGCCGCGTTGTTGGGTGAAATCAGTGTGTGCGGCTTCGACCACGACAGGCGCGCCGCAGGCGTAGATGTCGTGTCCTGACAGGTCGGCATAATCTTCCATCACGGCGTGATGTACAAAGCCGGTGCGCCCCGTCCAAGCATCTTCGGGCAAGGCTTCCGACAGCACGGGGGTGAATTTGATGCCTGCTTGCTCCCACTGTTTTGCCATGTCCAACATATATAAATCCGCCAGTTTGCGCGCGCCCCAATAGAAGTGCATGGGGCGTTTGATGCCGATAAATAAGGCGTGTTCGATGATGGCTTTGATGGGCGCGAAGCCTGTGCCGCTGGCGACAAAGATAATCGGCTGTGCAGACTCTTCGCGCAAAAAGAACGTGCCCAACGGGCCTTTGAAACGCAAAATGTCGCGCTCTTTCATCACTTCAAAAACGTGCTTGGTGAATTCACCGCCGACGATATTACGGATATGCAGCTCTAAAAACTCGTCGTTGTGCGGCGCATTTGCCAGCGAAAAACTGCGCGGTTTGTGATCTTTAATCAGAATGTCGATGTACTGTCCCGCCAAAAATTGCAGGCGTTCATTGGCGGGTAATTTCAATTCCAACACCATCACATCGTCGGCGCGCTTGGTCATTTTTTGCACGCGACACGGCATGGTTTTAACGGGAATATCTTTTACCGCATTCACTTCGCGACATTCCAGCGTCAAATCTGACAGCGGTTTTGCGCAGCAAAATAACGTCATGCCAGCCGCTTGTTCAGCATCGGTGAGCGTGCTGTCTTGAAACTTGCCATGTGCAACCGAGCCTTGCAAAACCTTGCCTTTACACGCCCCACACACGCCGTCGCGACAGCTATAGGGCAGCGTGTAACCGTGTTTAAGCGCGGCTTCTAAAATGGTTTCGTTAGACTCAATCGGGAACTGATGGCCGCTAGGCGTGAGGGTGGTGGTGAATGACATAGGTGAGTGAGCTGATTTCGCGAGGGCGCGGATTTTACCGCATAATCACCAGCCTTTTGAGCTCACTCTAAAAATCTCTCCATCATGCAAAGACTGTTAATTATTGGCTGCGGCGACGTGGCTTTGCGCACCATTGGGCTGCTCACCGCGCATTACCAAGTGCTCGCCTTGATTCGTAATCCTGCCCGTGCAGAAGCCTTGCGCAGCATGGGTGTGATGCCGATATTGGGCGACTTGGATGCGCGTCACTCGTTGCAAAAACTGGCAGGACTTGCTGACATCGTACTGCACTTCGCGCCGCCTCCCACAAACCAAACGCCTTCTCGTTCGCCCTTTCTCCCGCTTGCGGGGGAGAGTTGGAGAGGGGGAAGGGATACGAAAAATCGCGACACACGCACGCAAAATTTACTTGCCGCTTTGTCGCGCGGACGTTTCCCGACACAGTTGATTTACATCAGCACCAGCGGCGTGTATGGCGATTGCGCGGGCGCGTGGGTGGATGAAACTACGCCAATTAACGCAACTAATCCGCGTGCGTTACGGCGCGTCAATGCCGAGCAACAAGTGCGCGCTTGGGCAACACGTAATCAGGTACGCGCTAGCATTTTGCGGGTGCCGGGTATTTATGCCGCAGACCGCTTGCCCGTGGACAGATTGCGCGCGGGTACGCCTGCGATACGCAGCGACGAAGACAGCTACAGCAATCACATCCATGCCGATGATTTGGCACGCATTGCGTTGGCGACGTTGCGTTATGGTCGCGCCAATCGTACCTACCACACCACCGATGATGAGCAGATGAAAATGGGCGATTATTTTGATGCAGTGGCGGATGCGTTCCACTTGCCGCGCCCGCCGCGTTTGCCGCGCAGCGAGGTCAAAAATTTAGTCTCGCCTATGCTCTGGTCGTTTATGAATGAATCGCGCCGCATGGCGAATCAACGCATGAAACAGGAGTTGAAAATTCAATTGCGCTACCCCACATTGAACAGCGTGCTGGCAGGCGCATCACTAGGAGAACCAAAATGACCATCCAAACATCACGTCGCGTTGAACAACTCATCACGGGCGTTGCCACCTCCGACGGCGCGGGGGTAAAACTCACGCGCGTGTTGACGGGCAAATTACAACGTCGCCTCGATCCATTTTTGATGCTGGACGCGTTCGGCAGCGACGATCCTGACGATTACATTGCGGGTTTTCCCGACCATCCCCATCGCGGTTTTGAAACCATCACCTACATGCTGGCGGGACGGATGCGCCATCGCGACAGCGCGGGCAACGAAGGCTTATTGGGCGATGGTGGCGTGCAGTGGATGACGGCGGGACGCGGCGTGATTCACTCCGAGATTCCCGAGCAGCAAGACGGCGTGATGGCGGGCTTCCAGTTGTGGCTGAATTTGCCGTCGCAACGCAAATTGTGTGAGCCTTGGTATCGCGATATTCCCAGCGCGGAGATTCCCGAATATGTGACCGACAGCGGCGTGAAAGTGCGCGTGATTGCGGGGGTAAGTAATGGCGTAACAGGTGCGGTATCGCGCGAAATTACCGAGCCGATTTATCTCGATATTCATCTGCCAGCGGGTGCGACTTTTGCCACCGCCATCGCCAATACGCATAACGCCTTCATCTATGTTTATCAAGGCGCGGCGAGCCTAGCTGAGACAGAAATCCCCGCGCAGCGCATGGCGATTTTGCACAACGATTTAAGCGCGGATGGCGTGATTTTGCAGGCTGCTCAAGACACGCGTTTGATACTCGTAGCAGGTAAACCGCTGCACGAACCCATCGCGCAATACGGTCCGTTCGTGATGAACACCGAGCAAGAAATTCAAGACGCGATTAACGATTTTAGAAATGGCCGTTTGGCCTAATGCAGCACAACCCAGGAAAATAATATGACTCTTTTTACTGCTACCACGCTAGGCAAACTGCCCTTAAAAAATCACATCGTGATGGCTCCGCTGACCCGTTCGCGCGCGACTGGCAACGTGCCGAACGAACTGATGGTTGAGTATTACCGCCAACGCGCCACAGCTGGACTCATCATTACCGAAGGCACGTCTCCCTCGCCAAACGGCTTAGGCTACGCGCGCATTCCCGGCATTTATTCCGCTGCGCAAATTCAAGGCTGGCACGCTGTCACCGATGCGGTGCATCAAGCAGGCGGCAAAATTTTCGTGCAACTAATGCACTGCGGACGCGTCAGCCAAGCTATCAATATGCCAGCCGCTAGCGAAGTGTTAGCACCGTCAGCGGTGCAATTAGACGGCGAAATTTGGACGGATAGCGCGGCGATGCAAACCTATTCTGTGCCGCGTGAAATGACTGAAGCCGACATCGCGCACGCTATTGCTGAATATGCGACTGCTTGCAAAAACGCGATTGCCGCCGGCTTTGATGGTGTAGAGCTGCACGGCGCAAATGGGTATCTTATCGACCAATTTTTCAACACCGCCAGCAATCAACGTACCGACCAATGGGGCGGCAAAATTGAAAATCGCATTCGCTTTGCGGTGGCAGTTGCCAAGGCTGCTGCGGCGGCTATTGGCGCGGATAAAATCGGGATGCGTATCTCACCTTACGGCGCGTTTAACGGCACGGTTGCCGATGCCGAAATGGATGCAATGTATGAAAGTTTAATCGTGGAATTAAACGACATTGGGCTGGCTTACATTCATGTCGTCGATCATCAAGCGATGGGTGCGCCTGAAGTAAGCAAAACCTTGAAAGCCACACTGCGCAAGACTTTCAAGGGCGCGTACATTATGTCGGGCGGCTACGATGCCGCGCGTGCCAATGAAGATTTGAATGCTAATCGCGGCGACTTGGTGGCATTCGGTCGCCCGTTTATTTCTAATCCAGACTTGGTGCAAAAACTGCAAAACGGCACAGCACTCACCGCTTACGATATGAGCACTTTTTACACACCCGGTGAAACAGGCTATACCGATTATTAAGCGTTAATTGTTGGACGAAAAAAACCTGCTGATGAAAGTCAGCAGGTTTTTTTATTGGGCGAAAAATTCAGTATTATTTTTTAATTTTTACCAAGTCGCCTTCGACGGACACGCAATTTTGACCATACAAAATCACTGACCAAACATTGTGATCAATACGGACATTCACTAATACATCGCCGTCCAACCCTGCTGTTTGTCCACTCGCAATCGCCTCATCCATGGCGCGTTGAATCCTGTCGTCAAAGTGCCCAAGAGGAATGAAAAACACGCTATGGATACAAGATTGCCCCGTTACATGTTGCTTGGTTTTGTCAGCGATTGAATAGTCTAAGCCGCGCACATTATGGCTAGATGCCACCGTAAATTTACCTAGGCGGGTTGAGCAGCCAGAGGTGAGTAATGTCGCAATAATAATTGCGCTGATAACTGCAAATTTATTCATAGTGTTCTCTTAGAAGTTGTAGTGCAGGTTCACGGAAATTGCGCTGGCATTCACGGCTTGCAGGTCTATTGCACGTCGACCAATCGCACCAAAGTTCTCATACAAACCACGCACGCTGAAATGGTGATTTACATGGTAGTCGCCACCAAGTGCCCAATATAAATCAGTCACTTTCGCGATTGCCCCGTTACCTGTTTCCTTAGCTTGATTGCGCGATACGCCTAATTTCGCAACCCAATCAAAGTCGTTATTGACGCGATAGCTGCCCACCAGTGCAGCTTGTAATGTTCTCACTGATACGATCTTGGTCGGTTTAATACCTAAGCCGCTAGAATCACCTAAATAAGCACCGCCGACTTCAACCGCCCAAACAGGGCTAAATTGCAAACCTGCGGCAATGCGCACGTCGCGTGGTGAGGTTTGAAATTCATAACTAGCAACACCTAAGCCTGCCTCAACATAAACAGGGCTTAAATTTTCAGCTAAAACTGGAGTCGCAATAAAACTGCACAGCAGTGCAGCGATAGCAATCTTTTTCATGTCTTCCCTTTGATTAAACGCTGCACGCGCAGCGTCGTGCATCTTAAC
>JARCRQ010000071.1 GCA_029850585.1 Sideroxydans sp. | reverse complement strand
AGCTCCACTTGTGTCGCACCTGCGCCGCTAATTACAAAAAACATGTGCGAAGCGGCGACGAATTCGGTCGGAAATTGTTCGCCCGCCACAATGCGCAAATAGCCCGCATATAAATTTGGCGTAGTCGCGGCGTATTGGGTTTTCAAGGTCGCGGATAAATCAAACGGAATGAGGCGCGTCGCCCCCGCGCTGTGTAGTTCGCTGGCAAAGGCTTCCACGGCGATTTTCGGCATAGCAGGATTGACCGCTGACATGTATTCCTTAAATTCAGCTTGGGCTTCCCAGTGTTGAGGTGTGTTCATTTTTGCTCCTTAAAATTATTTGAGTTCGTTGAAAAACTGCTTAATCGCCGCGACGCGTTGTGTTAAATCTTCGTGTTTGATTTCAATCCTCAGCTTGTCTTGACCGCTCATTTTGATGTGGCGTTTGCTCTGTATCAAGGTGATGATTTTCATTGGGTCGATGGGCGGATTCGGCACGAACTGGATGCTAATAGCCTCACTTGATGCGTCCACTTTGCTGATGCCTAACGGTTTGGCAAGGATGCGTAAACGATGGCTGTCGAGCAGGGTTTGCGCGGGTTCGGGCAACAAGCCGAAGCGGTCGATTAACTCTTGATGCATCTCGTCCAAATCTTGTTGCGTGCTGCAACTTGCCAAGCGTTTGTAGATGACTAAACGCTGATGAATGTCGCCGCAATAATCGTTCGGCAACAGTGCGGGCGCGTGCAAATTGATTTCAGTGGTGATGCCCAGCGGATGCGCCATGTCGGGTTCGTGACCCTGACGCAGCGAGGCAATCGCGGCATTGAGCATATCGTTATACAAACTAAAACCAATCTCTTGCATTTCGCCACTTTGCGATTCGCCCAGCACTTCGCCAGCACCCCTGATTTCCAAATCGTGCATGGCGAGATAGAAGCCGCTGCCCAACTGCTCCATCGCCTGAATCGCTTCTAAACGTTTTTTCGCCTGCGCGGTTAAGCTTTCTAAACTATCCACCAACAAGTAGGCATACGCTTGATGATGCGAGCGTCCGACGCGACCGCGCAACTGATGGAGCTGCGCTAAACCGAAGCGATCGGCGCGATTCATAATGATGGTGTTGGCAGTCGGCACGTCGATACCAGTCTCGATAATGGTGGTGCACAGCAGCACGTTAAAACGCTGATGATGGAAGTCGCGCATCACCGCTTCCAAATCGCGCTCGCCCATTTGTCCATGCGCCACACGGATGCGCGCTTCGGGCAACAGAGCCTCTAATTTTTCCAACTGGTTGGCGATGGTATCGACTTCGTTGTGTAAAAAATAAACTTGTCCGCCGCGTTTGAGTTCGCGCAACACGGCTTCGCGGATGATGCCTTGGCTGTTATTGCTGACAAACGTTTTAATCGACAAACGACGCTGCGGCGCGGTGGCAATCACCGAAAAGTCGCGCAGTCCTTCCAGCGACATCGCCAGTGTGCGCGGTATCGGCGTGGCGGTCAGCGTCAACACATCGACCTCTGCGCGCAAGGCTTTCAAGCGTTCTTTTTGTTGCACACCGAAGCGATGTTCTTCGTCCATGATGACCAAGCCTAAGTTGTGAAACTTCACATCTTTTTGGATGAGTTTATGCGTGCCGATGATGATGTCCAACTTGCCCTCGGCCAATTCTTTGAGCGATTGCGTGACTTCTTTTGCCGAGCGGAAGCGTGATAATTCGGCGACTTTAATCGGCCAATCGGCGAAGCGCGTGGAGAAGTTTTGGTAGTGTTGTTCGGCGAGCAAAGTGGTGGGAACCAGCACCGCGACTTGCTTGCCATCCATCACCGCGACAAACGCGGCGCGCAACGCGACTTCGGTTTTGCCGAAGCCCACATCGCCACAAATCAATCTGTCCATCGGCTTGCCCGATTGCAAATCTTGCAGCACTGCTTCAATCGCGGCGGCTTGATCGGGCGTTTCTTCAAAGCCAAAACCTTCCGCGAATGCCTCGTAATCGTGATGCGTCAACTTGAAGGCGTGACCTTTACGGGTGGCACGTTGCGCATAGATGTTGAGGAATTCGGCGGCGGTGTCGCGCACTTGCTGCATAGCGCGGCGTTTCGCCTTGTCCCACGCGCCATTGCCGAGCTTGTGCAAGGGTGCCGATTCCGCCGCGCCACCGCTATAACGACTGATGACATGCAGTTGCGCAACTGGCACGTAGAGCTTGTCGTTGCCCGCGTATTCCAACAACAAAAATTCGTTTTCTCCCTCGCCTAAATCGAGATTCACCAAGCCTTGATAACGTGCGATGCCGTGCTGTTCATGCACCACCGGGTCGCCGACTTTGAGCTCGGACAAGTCGCGCAACATGTGTTCTATATTGCTTTTCTTCGCCGCGCGCACCGAACGACTGCGCGCTTGCGCGGCATATAACTCGCTCTCGGTAACCAAGGCGAGATGAGTGTCAGACAAGGCAAAGCCGTTCTGCACCAGCGCGGTGGACAGCATGAATTTTTCTGAGCTGGCGAGGAATGCCGCGTAGTTTTCGCACAAGGCGGGCTTGATGCCATATTCCTGCAAATAGCCCGACATAATTTCGCGCCGCCCCAGACTATCCGCCAGTAATAACACGCGTCCGTCATAGCTGTTTAAGAAGCTCTGGAAAGCGTGGAGCGGGTTTTCTGCGCGACGGTCAACTGCGATATTGGGCAGCGACGCGGTGGAGCAGGCAACCCCTCCCGACCTCCCCTTGTCAGGGGAGGAGCGATTGTCTCCCTCCCTGACAAGGGAGGGGTGGGGAGGGTTAATATCTAAGCGCGCAAACGCTTTTGCGCGGATAAAAAATTGTTCGCTATCCAAAAATAATTCTTTGGTTTCCAACAGCGGACGTTGCGGATCGCCGCGCAATAAGTTGTAACGCGACGCGGCATCTTTGCCGAATTGCGCAATCGCCTCATCGACGTTGTGGTGCAAACACAGCATGGCGTGGCGGGGTAAATAGTCGAACAGCGTCGCGGTTTTTTCAAAAAACAGCGGCAAATAATATTCAATGCCGCTAGGCGCGATGCCTTTGCTCACATCTTTGTAAATACGCGAACGCGCGGGGTCACCTTCAAAACGCTCACGGAAATTTTGCCGAAAAGTCGCCTGTCCTTTTTCATCCAGCGGAAATTCGCGCGCAGGCAATAAACGGATTTCTGGTACGGGATACAAGGTGCGTTGTGTATCGACATCGAAGGTGGCGATGGTCTCAATTTCATCGTCAAACAAGTCGATGCGATACGGCAACACACTGCCCATCGCGAACAAATCTATGATGCCGCCGCGCACGCAATACTCGCCAGGGGTCAACACTTGTTGCACATGGTTGTAGCCCGCAATGCCTAGCTGCTCGCGCAGTTGCGCAATGTTTAACTTTTCTTTACGTTTGAGAAAAAAAGTATAAGCGGCGAGATGTTCAACGGGTGGCAGGGGATACAGCGCGGTGGTAATCGGCACGATGACCACATCGCACGCATTGCTGCGGATGTGATGCAGCGTCGCCAAGCGTTCCGAAATTAAATCCTGATGCGGCGAAAAATTATCGTAAGGCAGCGTCTCCCAATCTGGCAATAAATGCACCCGCAAAGTCGGCGCAAAAAAAGGGATTTCTTCTAGTAAGCGTTGCGCCTCCAGCGCGTTCGCCGCGATGACCACCAAGGGGGATTTTTGCAAAGCTAATTGCGCCAATGCCAGCGCGTCGGACGAGCCGCATAAATTGCTATAACGCGGCGTGGCATGAGAGGAAGAAAACAGCATGAAGGCGAAAAACTGATGCGAAAAGGGCGGGCATTATATCGGCTGCTTAGCCGTTGCGGTGCAAGCTTACGCAGTCGATCGAGATTGGGAGGATGCGCAATAAAGTACCAAGACCCGCGCGCGGGTTTAAGCGAGTTTACGCACAGCTTCAGCGGCACATAAAAAAACGCCGCGCAGATGAGTGTGGCGTTACAACTTGATTGAGTAGCGCATCATTACATCGAGTATCGCGCCACTAAAATTTTTAAGCTGGGCTATAATCGCGCCCTTTTTTTGGCAGACATAAGAGATAAATCGTGGCTTTAATTGTGCAGAAATACGGCGGTACCTCCGTCGGTAGTCCAGAACGTATCAAGAACGTGGCGCGGCGCGTGGCGAAATTTAAGGCACTTGGTCATCAGGTGGTGGTGGTGTTATCCGCGATGAGTGGCGAGACCAATCGCCTCATTGCGCTAGCGAAAGAAATTCAAGCGCATCCTGATCCGCGCGAAATGGATGTGATTATCTCCACGGGTGAACAAGTCACCATCGGCTTGCTGTGTATGGCTTTGAAGGAAATCGGCATCAACGCCAAAAGCTATACGGGTGGTCAGGTGAAAATTCTTACCGACAGCGCGCACACCAAGGCGCGCATCGTTGCCATCGACGAGCAAAACATCCGCGCTGATTTGGCGAATGATTGTGTGGTGGTGGTGGCGGGTTTTCAGGGTATGGACGCTGACGGCAACATCACCACACTGGGTCGCGGCGGTTCGGATACCACAGGGGTGGCGATTGCTGCCGCGTTGCGTGCCGATGAATGCCAGATTTACACCGACGTGGACGGCGTTTACACCACTGACCCGCGCATGGTTCCCGAAGCGCGTCGCTTAAAAACCATCACCTTTGAAGAGATGTTGGAAATGGCGAGCTTAGGCTCTAAGGTTTTGCAAATCCGCTCGGTCGAATTCGCGGGTAAATACAAAGTCAAACTGCGCGTGTTGTCGAGCTTCCAAGAGGAAGGCGACGGCACACTGATTACTTTTGAGGAAGGCAATAAAATGGAACAAGCCATTATTTCTGGCATCGCTTTTAATCGTGATGAAGCAAAAATTACCGTCATCGGTGTGCCCGATAAACCGGGTATCGCGTATCAAATTTTGGGTCCGATTTCGGATGCCAATATCGACGTGGATATGATTATTCAAAACATGGGCGTGGACGGCACGACAGATTTTTCATTCACCGTGCATCGCAATGATTTTGTGCGCGCGATGGATATTTTGAAGAGCCAAGTGCAGCCGCATATCGGCGCGCGCGATGTGATTGGTGATAGCAAAACAGCTAAGGTTTCCGTAGTCGGCGTAGGGATGCGTTCGCACGTCGGCATCGCCAGCAAAATGTTCCGCACCTTGGCGGAAGAAGGCATCAACATCCAAATGATTTCGACTTCTGAAATTAAAATTTCAGTGGTGATTGATGAAAAGTATTTGGAACTGGCAGTACGCGTGTTGCATAAAGCATTCGATTTAGATCAAGACGCGTAATCAATAAAACCTATCGAAGCCAGTTCGGTGATAGGTTTTAGCAATCAATAAAACGCGCTCGTAGCTCAGCTGGATAGAGTATTGGTTTCCGAAGCCAAGGGTCGTGGGTTCGACTCCCGCCGAGCGCACCACATAATAAAAAGAGGCACTCATAACGAGTGCCTCTTTTTTATTTTCCAGCTTAGTGTTTAGCCAGAATCAGTTCGCTAGGTTAAGGGATTTTTACGGCTTGAGTATCAGCGGATGGGGCGTTAAAAATATCCAACTGCGCATCGTAAATTTCACTACGCATATCAAACGCGCCCATCACGCTGTGAAAAACCGTTTGTTGGGCGTGATTTGCATGGGTGAACGGATTGCTGTTGAGTGTTTTGTGCTGCTTAAACTGGTCGGATAGCCACACGATATACGGGATGTCGATTTGTACTTGCGGAGCTAAGGCGTAGGGCGTGCCGTGTAAATACAAGCCGTGTTCGCCTAACGATTCGCCGTGATCGGACAGATACAACATCGCGCTGGACGCATTTGGAATGGCGCGCAGTAGTTTTATGGTTTTGGACAACACGGTGTCGTTGTAAAAAATCGTGTTGTCGTAGGCATTGACTAGGCTGTCAGGTGTGCATTCCTGCATTTGTACCGACTGGCATACGGGCGAAAATTTTGCTGCGTCGTTGGGATAGTGATGAAAATAATCAGGACCATGACTGCCTGATTGGTGCATCACCACAAAAATTTTATCGTTTTTCGATTGTGCAATCCGCTCGGCTAAACCGCTCAGCAATACCTCGTCATTGGCGCAGCCTGCACCCGAACAGGTTTTGCGCAAGTCATCGGCGCGTAAATAACTTTGCACTTTGAGCGGCGGCTCGCCCCAGTTGTTGCTTAGCCACATCACCTCTACCCCATTGCGTTGTAAGTAGCTAGGCAACGCTTCATCGCTGTGCAGCAACGTCGATGAGGTATCGACCTGCGCCAAAATACATTGCAGCGCGGCGGTGGTGTAGGTGGCGCAGGCGCGCGCATTAGCAAGCGCGATGGCACCCTCTTGTTTGAGCTGGGGATTGGTGTCGCGCGCATAGCCGTAGAGCGAAAAATTAGCTGCGCGAGCCGATTCGCCGATGACTAAAACCACCACGGTTTTTTGTTGAGCGGCTTGGGCAGTAGCGACAAAGTGCGCGTCAGGCAATAAGCGTATTTCGCGTGTTTGCAACATCTTTTCGCTTTGATAGCGCGCCGCGTTGATGACATAAGACCAAGGCATCATCATGCCGCCGAGTTGGCGCGCATGTTTGTCTATCCACAGCCACGAAGCAGCATTGGCATACAGCCCGCCCGCAGCGATTAACAGTGAGATAAGCAGCGCGCCGCCTAAGCGCAAACGCGGGGTCGCACGCACCTTAATGCGGCTAATCAATAGAACGGGTAACACCCCAAACAGCAGCACATGCAGCAGTAAGCTCGGATGAAAATAACTGCCCGCTTCCATCGTGTTGGTATTGAACACATTGCCCATCATCGCCTTATCCAAAATCACCTGATAAGTCTGCATAAAATACAGCGCGAGCGCGTTGCCTAGCACGATGAACATCGCCACTGGCTTGAGCAAATGGTGGCTGATTAAGGTCAATAAGCCGATGAATAACAGGCTCACGAACATCACCAGTAAAAATAACGTAAGTAGCGTGAGCAGGGCGGGTAAGCCGATGGGCGCGAGTTCCTGAATGGCAAAGTGGTACAAAGGATATTGATAGAGCAGCGCGTTCAGCGCAGTGAAAGCAAATAAAAAACTGCCGCTACTGAGCGTGAAATGTAGCCGTGCATTTAGAGCTAAGAGTGGGCTGATGCGTGAGGTGAGGGTCATAGGGCGGCGCGCATTTGAGGTGTGGCGGGCAAGGCAAAATCGGGCGCGCATGGTAGCAAATAAATTTTGCGCTGGCTGCATCAAGCCTTGCTCATCGCAAGTTTTTTTGTTACAAGCTGCGCCAAATTTTAATGGGAGCAACACATGGAAAGTCCACATAAGGGCAAGACGGGATTGCGCCGTTTGTTGAATGCGTTCGCTTATTCTTATGACGGCTTGCGCGCCGCCTATCAACACGAAGACGCGTTCCGTCAAGAGGTGTGGCTGGCTTTGGTGCTGATACCACTGGCGTGCTTTTTACCGAGCAGCGGTGTCGCTAAAGCCTTGATGATTGCTAGTGTGATGCTGGTCATTATTGTCGAGTTGATTAACTCGGCTATCGAAGCGACCGTGGACAGAATTTCGCTAGAAAATCACATCCTCGCTAAACGCGCTAAAGACATCGGCAGCGCGGCAGTGCTGGTGAGTTTGCTGAATGTCGTGCTGGTGTGGGGCGTGGTGCTGTTTAGCTAAATGGGCGGTCACAGCAAGAATCCACGTTATAATTCGCACGCTCAATTTGTCGTCTAGCAGATTGTAAATTCAAGTTGTTTGAGCAAGTTAATTTAAGAAAACAGGTGCTGTTTGGCAGTACCTTTTTTTATGGGATTTAGTTAGTTATGAACGCAACATTCGCAGCTAAAAAATGGTGGTGGCTGGTGTTGGCATTGGCGGTGATTTGGTTCGCCAATTTGCAATATCGCGCCTTGATTAAACCCGACGAAGGTCGTTACGCCGAGATTGCGCGCGAGATGGCAACGTCGGGCGATTGGGTTACGCCGCGTCTGAATAATCTCAAGTATTTTGAAAAACCGCCTTTGCAATACTGGGCAACTGCCACCGCTTATAAAGTGTTTGGCGAGTACCAATGGACGGCGCGCTTGTGGGCGGGGTTGACTGGATTTTTAAGTATTTTGTTGGTGGGCTGGACGGCGTATCGCCTGTGGGGACGTGAGGTCGCGTTGTATGCGGCGGCGATTTTAGCTAGCAATGTTTTGTTCGTCGGCTTAGGTCATCTCAACACTTTGGACATGGGGCTGACGTTTTTTATGACGCTGACGTTGTGCGGCATTTTGTTGGCGCAACACGACGCTGCAACGCCACTTGAGCGTCGTCGTTGGATGCTGATTGCATGGGCGGCGATGGCGGCGGCGATGTTGAGCAAAGGTCTTATTGGCATCGTGTTGCCGGGTGCGGTGTGGATTGCTTACAGCGTTATCGCGCGCAATGGCGTGATGTGGATGCGCATGAATTTACTCAAAGGTTTGCTGCTGTTCGCTGCGCTGGTGCTGCCTTGGTTTGTGTTGGTGGCGCGCGCCAATCCTGAGTTCTTACATTTCTTTTTTATCTACGAACACTTCGAGCGATTCTTGGAAATGAAACATTTCCGTTATGAACCGTGGTGGTGGTTTCTTCCCGTGTTGCTAATCGGTATCGTGCCTTGGCTGCTACTGATGGTGGACGCGCTAATCGTAAGTTGGAAAGATAGCGCGCAATTCAAATCGCAACGCTTTTTACTGATTTGGGCGGTGCTGATTTTCGTATTTTTCTCGCGCTCCAATTCAAAATTAGCTTCGTATATTTTGCCGATTTTCCCTGCCTTGGCGATGTTGATGGCACTGCATTTAAGCCGCATCACGCCGCGCCGCATCATGTTGTTGTGCGCGCCTATTCTGCTTGCCGCGCTGGCGATTTTATTTTATGTGCCGCATATCACCGATTGGGCGTTGGGCGACTATGAGCGCGTGCCTTATACGCAATACGGCTATTGGCTGACCGCCAGTGCGGCGGCTTGGCTGATGGCGACTTTAGTCGGCGGATATTGCTTACACAAAAATAATAAACCCGCTGGCGTATTGGCGATTGCCTTGGGCGGTTTGTTGTTGGTGCAAGGCGTGGTGACAGGGCACGAATCGTTGGCAGCGACCACTTCGACGCGCGAATTAGCGGCACAAATTGCTCCGTACAATAAACTAGATATACCGTTTTACAGTGTTGCCGTGTATGACCAAACGCTGCCGTTTTATCTCAAGCGCACTTTCACTTTGGTGGCATACCAAGACGAAATGGCATTTGGCATTCAGCAAGAACCACATAAGTGGATTGCGACGCTGGTGGACTTTAGTCGCGTATGGGCGCAACAGCCGCAAGCCTTGGCAGTAATGCCTCCCGCGATTTATGCACAGCTGCAAACGCAACAACTCGCCATGCAAGTAGTCGCGCGCGATGTGCAATATGTAGTGGTGAAAAAGCCGTGATGCTTATCACGAAAAACGCATGGCGATATGGCGTGCCGCTGCTGGCGTTATGCGGCATCGCGCTACTCCTGATTAGCGGCAAAAATATCGCCATATTTATTTTTTTGAATGCGCATTTTGCCGTGTTGGGTGATAGCTTTTGGAGTCATGCCACAGTGTTAGGCGACACCACCATTGCCTTGCTGTTAGTGCTGCCGCTGCTGGTGCGTAAACCGCAATGGAGCGTGCAATTTTTATTTGCGGCGGTGTTTGCCACCTTGTATG
>JARCRQ010000070.1 GCA_029850585.1 Sideroxydans sp. | reverse complement strand
GTCGCATTAAATAACATTCTTTTCATTTTTATTTCTCCCGCGCTCTGACACGGGTTACGACCTTTGCTAGCTGCGCTGCGAAGCGCAAATGATACAAAATTGGAAAAACAATTTTTTAAGGTGTCTAGCAAAACTTAAATCTTGCAGTGAAGCAAAACGCAACGCGCTGAGATTTGAGTTTGACCAGATGTCCTATGGGGGTAGCGAGTCTAAAAATTGAGTGAGGGTAATGTCTGGCGAGGATGCGTTAAGGGAGATTCAAAAAAGTGAGTAGGGCGCATACACCGCAACAACTGCTAACTTTTTGCTCGACCTTAACTCACTTGCCTTTCACTACCCCCACGGAAAATCCACAGGTGCTTTGAGCGCGTAAATCAATTACTATCGTTGCTGGTTCCGGTGAACGATATTAACCGGGCTGCGGCGGAAAGTAGGAGGGCGGTAAACCTGCACTGTTATTTTCACTTAATGTCTGTTAAAGACATATCGTAAAACCTCTAACTCCAAATCGCGCGAGCGGCGAAGTATATTCATAATGAATGGTTTAAGCAAAGAATCTGTCACGTTTTTAGAAATAGATGAAAGTGGTGCGGGGCAGCGCATCGACAACTTTCTGTTTCGTCATCTCAAAGGTGTGCCCAAGAGTCATATTTATCGCATTTTGCGCGGTGAAGTGCGCGTCAATAAAAAGCGCGTCGATCAAACGCATCGCTTGCAATTAGGCGAACTGTTGCGCATTCCGCCTATCCGCGTCGCGGAAAAACATGAGCCAGAAGTGGCGCATATTCCCGCCGTTGAATTCCCGATTATTTATGAAGACGACGCACTGCTGGTCATCAACAAACCGTCGGGCGTTGCGGTACATGGCGGCAGTGGTGTGAGTTTCGGTGTCATCGAACAAATGCGTCGCGCCCGTCCACAAGCCAAATTTTTAGAGTTAGTACATCGCTTAGATAGAGAGACATCGGGCGTGCTGCTGCTGGCGAAGAAACGCTCCGCGTTGGTGGCGATGCACGAAATTATGCGCGAAGGCAACAGCGATAAACGCTATTACGCACTGGTGTTGGGGCAATGGAAAAACGTCAAACAACATGTGAAATTACCGCTGTATAAATTCGACACGCCGCAAGGTGAAAAGCGCGTGATGGTGAAAGAGGGCGGACAAGCCTCGCACACCATTTTCACTTTGGAAAAAAGCTGGGCAGAATTTTCACTATTAGAAGCGCAACTCAAAACGGGTCGCACTCACCAAATTCGCGTACATCTTGCGCACCTAGGTTTTCCCATCGCAGGTGACGACAAATACGGTAATTTTGCGCACAACAAAACACTTATTAAGCAAGGCTTAAAACGTATGTTTTTACACGCGCACAGCATCGCTTTCGCCCATCCGCTTACGGGTGAACCGATGCAGCTCAATGCAGCCCTGCCGAGCGAGCTACAAAGTTTTGTGACTAAGTTAGCGCTAGCGTAAGCGTGTTTAATCGCGCGCCGCTGTCATCGGCATGGTATGTGCTGCCTTCTTGTTCATGGCGGTTAAGTTATTTAGGCGGACTTATCTGACCGTCAATTTCTCACACCTTCGTATATAATCCGCCGCTTTATTTTGGCGCGAAATTCCCATGCTGGCAGTCAGCAATCTTTCTTGTAGTCGTGGCGATGTTCAGTTGTTCGCTGCTTTGAATTTGGTCTTGGCAGCAGGGCAAATCATGCAGGTGCAAGGTGAAAACGGTAAGGGCAAAACCACCTTACTGCGTACGCTATGCGGCTTTCATTTGCCCGATGCGGGCGCAATCACTTGGTGTGGCGAAGACGTGAATGATTTGGCGGAAAATTTTTACGCCAACCTGCTCTATCTCGGTCATCACAACGCGATTAAAGATGAGTTGACGGGCTTAGAAAATTTGCAGATTTCAGCAGGGCTGGCGGGTATTAAGTTAGACGAAAAAACTGCGCTGGCAGCGTTGCGCCGTATGGGCTTGAAAGGGCGCGAACGCTTAGCCACTAAGGTGTTATCGCAAGGACAGCGTCGTCGCGTCGCGTTGGCAAGATTGTTGGTGGGCGACGCGAAATTGTGGGTGTTGGATGAACCTCTCACCGCACTCGATGTCGCAGCGGTGGCTTTAATTCAGACGCTCATCGCGGAGCATTTAGCGCGGGGCGGCATGGTGATTTTTACCACCCATCAGCCACTAGAAATCGCAGGCGTTGAGATGCGCCATTTGGAGTTGTTATGAATCAGCTCTCGATATTCAATTTGTTACTACTCGTGATACGTCGCGATTTACTGTTAGCCATGCGCCGCCGCGCGGATGTGCTGACGATTTTGGTGTTCTTCGTGATGGTGGTGAGTTTGTTCCCGCTCGGTGTCGGCCCTGAGATGAGCATGTTGCGCAAGATGGCAGCGGGGGTGTTGTGGGTGGCAGCATTGTTGGCTTCGATGTTGTCGCTGGGACGATTATTTTCGGCCGATTATTTGGACGGCACGCTAGAGCAAATGATGCTTAATCCGCAATCCTTGGCGGTGCTGGTGTTAGGCAAAATGGTGGCGCATTGGTTGGTGTCGGGACTGCCCTTGGTGCTGGTCGCGCCAATTTTGGGTTTGCAGTTTGATATGTCTCCGCAAGCCTTAGGCGTGTTGATGTTGGGCTTGTTATTAGGTACACCGATTTTGAGCATGTTGGGCGCAATCGGTGCGGCGTTGACCTTAGGTTTACGCGGTGGTGGCGTGTTGCTATCGTTATTAGTATTACCTTTATGTATCCCCGTGTTGATTTTTGGCACAGGTGCGGTCGAGGCAGTGGCGAGCGGTGTGAGCGTGGTATCGAATTTGTCGCTCATCGCGGCGTTGTTGATGATGTGTTTGGTATTCACCCCGTGGGTAACCGCGCAAGCGTTACGCATATCTTTAGAGTAAAGGCGGCATAAATGGCAATCAATTGGTTTAAGTATTCAGCACCGAGCACCTTCTACGTTTTGGCGGGCAAGCTCATTCCTTATCTCGCCGTTACTGCGGCGATTTTATTTGCACTCGGTTTGTATATCGGCTTTTTTGTCGCGCCCGTGGATGCGGTGCAGGGCGAGGCGTATCGGATTATTTTCATCCACGTTCCCGCGTCGATTATTTCGATGGTGTTGTATTTGGTGATGGCAGGTTATGCCGCGCTGGGCTTGATTTTTAACACGCGTTTATCGTCGATGATGGCGAGTGCGATTGCGCCGACGGGCGCGTTGTTCGCGTTTATTTCTTTGTGGACAGGCGCGTTGTGGGGCAAGCCGATGTGGGGCGCGTGGTGGGTGTGGGATGCACGTTTGACTTCCGAATTGATA
>JARCRQ010000069.1 GCA_029850585.1 Sideroxydans sp. | reverse complement strand
ACCTCCCACTCTTATATCTTTCCAAGCAAAATCTCAAGCAACCCACCTTTTACCGCCCCTCGAATATCTTCAATATTTGATTTGAAGGCTGACACAATCATATTCATATCGCCTTTTATTTTTTAGACTTGAATCCAAGTAACTTCAAAGTGCGTCCCTTTGAGATTAAAAAAAGCATTTCTAGCAAAACAAAAAATAATGATGCGCTGATGTATCGTATGCAATAAAAAAGCGCGCGCCTGTAATTCAAGGGGGGTATGTCAAGCTCACTGGTGCGAACGGATGAACGGTATGCCACATTTAGCCATGATTTTTTGTCCGCTCTGCGAGCCATTTAGCGCGTGATCGTTGATAATTATTGATATTGAACGGGAAATTTAGGGACGCAATTTTTTAGTTCTAACTAGAACTAAAAAATCAACGCGCTAACTATTCACCCCGTCCGTCTGCGATAATCCGCGCCTCTTTTTTGGACTGCCAGCAACATGAACACTTCTATTGACATTTCTGAACAAGCGGGCGTGCGTTATTTGCACTTTGGTTCGAGCTGGATACAAGGCGCGATGCGCATTGCGCGACCGAACAATCTGGAACTGGAATACACCCGCGAGATGATGGCGGCATTGCTGTTGAGGGAAGACACGCGCTTCCCGCGCAAGGTGCTGCTGATTGGTTTAGGCGCGGCTTCACTCACTAAGTTTTTGTATCACAACTACCCACTGGCGCATCTGACCATTGTCGAAATTGAGCCGAAAGTAGTCGCTTGTGCGCGGCAATTTTTTAAGCTGCCCGAAGACGATAAGCGCATCAATTTAGTCATTGCCGATGGCGTGGAATATGTTTTTAATACTGACAAAAAATTCGATTTAATTTTGGTCGATGGCTTTGACGAACATGCGCAACCAGGGGGACTGAACACCTTGCCGTTTTACCAAGCCTGCCGCACCCGCTTGAGTGAGCAAGGCGTGATCGTGGTGAATTTATTAGGCTTGTGTCGAGGCGTGTTGGGCGGCTTCAAACATATTCTCGAAGCGTTTGATGAGCGCGCGCTAATGTTCCCTTCATGTGAAAGCGGCAACACCATCGCCTTCGCGGTGGAAGGTGACAGTATCAGTATCGAGCTCGAAGATATGAAAGAAGCCGCCGAAGTGTTGCGCGAAAAAACGGGATTGAATTTATTGCCGACCGTAACGCGTTTAGCACAAGCCAAAACCTGTTTGCATAACACCTTAACTTTGTAAATTTAGGAGAACACCATGATTGCCATTCTTTTAATCGGCATAGCCGTTGTTGCCGTATTTTATGCAGTGGGCTTGTACAACCACTTGGTCACCATTAAACACGCCGTGGCGAAGGCGTGGGCAAACATTGACGTGCTGCTCAAACAACGCCACGACGAGCTGCCTAAACTGGTGGAAGTTTGCAAACAATATAAACAGTTTGAGCAAGACACTTTGCAAAAAGTCATCGCGGCGCGCAACCAAGTACAAAGTGCGCGCCAGTCGCAAGACATCAGCGCATTAGGACAAGCAGAAGGTTTGTTACGCGCAGGACTGGGCAGTATTTTCGCCATCGCCGAAGCCTATCCAGAGCTGAAAGCCAACGACAATTACATGCAGTTGCAAAATCGCATCACGGGGCTAGAAAATGCGATTGCGGATCGGCGCGAGCTATACAACGATGCGGTGAATATCAACAACGTACAAATCGAAGTATTCCCCGCCAGTCTTATCGCCAAGATGTTTAACTTTAGCGACCAACCTTTGCTGGAATTTTCCAGCGCAGAAAAAGCCGACGTGGACATGAAGCAGCTATTTAACTAATCAGCATGTGGGCTGCCTTGCGCCGTGAACACGCGCCATCCATGGGGTTAGGCGCGCAATTCATCAGCTTAGTTGCTGCCAGCAAACTCAACTCTCAACTAGGCTGGTGGATTGCCGCTGGCGTGATTGCCGTGATTGCGCTGTTTTCTTGGCGCAGCGCACTCAAAAGTTTGCGCCTGATACGCGACACACCAACCTCTAAAGTCGCCTCTGCCGCACAAGGTTATGTTGAGTTAATTGGGCGCGGTAAAGCCATACCGAATACGCCCGTGTTGAGCCAGTTTCGTCAGCTACCTTGCTTGTGGTTTCGTTACAAACTTGAACAGCATTCGCAGAGCGACAAGCGCAATGAGTGGCGCACCATAGACAGTGGTGAAAGTCGAGAATCCTTCATGTTGTGCGATAGCTCAGGTGAGTGTGTGGTTGATGCCGATTACGCGGAAATTAACACTCGCTACTGTGAAGTCTGGCGCGAAGGAGACTTGCGTTACACCGAGTGGACGCTGCTCGAACACGATGTGTTGTATGTGTTAGGCGAATTTCGTACGCACAACATGGCAGCCGAATTTAACCGTAATACCGAATTAAATGCCTTACTCGCGGCGTGGAAACTTGACCTGCCCGATTTGCATCGCCGCTTTGATTTGAACAACGATGGCACGCTCGATATGGACGAATGGCTGCTGGCACGCAAAGCCGCACAACGCGAAGTCGCCAAACAGTTCCGTGCCGCGCAAGCCCAGCCTGATATTCATATCATTCGCCAGCCAGCCGACGGGAAATTATTTCTGATTAGCAATCGCACCCCCGCAGATTTATCACGACGTTATCTATATTGGTGTTGGCTGCATTTAGTGCTGTTCTTTATCAGCCTAACTGGACTCGCTTGGTTATTACAAGCAACTTAAGCGGGCGAAAAAACAGTGTTTTTACTTCGCCATCGCACGCCGATTTAGACTAGAATCCGCGTCGCATTTTTAGGGCTCAATCAGTCACGGCGTAGTGGCAATCTGTTGCCCTATTCATTCGCACAGACTGAATTTTTTATCCGCAGGAGAAACACATGTCAGCAAATACCAACAAAGCCGCCGCGCCGTATAAGGCGAAAAAAGGCGAGGAATACATGAACCCGAATCAACTGGCACATTTTCGCCAAGTGATGCTGGCAATCAAAGCCAATTTTGGTGCCGACATTGATCGCGCTGTCCATGCGATGCAAGCCGATGCCACTTCGTTCGCCGACCTCAATGACCGCGCTTCACAAGAAGCTGACAATAGCCTTGAGCTGCGCAACCGCGATCGCGAACGTAAGTTGATTAAAAAAATCGACGAAATGATTGCGAAAATTGATGCGAATGAATACGGTTATTGTGATGGTTGCGGCATCGAAATCGGACTAAATCGCCTCGAAGCGCGCCCGACTGCAACCTTGTGCATCGACTGTAAAACCCTAGACGAAATCAGAGAAAAGCAGGTGGCAAAGTAATTACCACATGCTTTCATTCTCACCCAAAGCAGCTTGCCAAATAGTTGCTAGTCGTTAGTGGGTAGTTAAAACGGGTGCAAATTTTTTGCACCCGTTTTTTATTGTCCAGCATAAAAAATCCCCGCATCAAGCGGGGATTTTTACTTGCAACGAACGACTACCAACTAGCCACTATTTTTTAGCGACTACTGGTATCGCTCACCGCTGCCACAGGAGCAGGAATTAACGCTTTCATGCTCAACTTCATGCGACCTTTTTCATCCAACTCTAGCAACTTCACTTTAACGATTTGACCTTCTTTCAGAAAATCACCCACTGCATTGACGCGCTCGTGAGCGATTTGCGAAATATGCAGTAAGCCATCTTTGCCCGGCAAAATCGTGACCAATGCGCCGAAGTCCAACACTTTCACCACGGGGCCTTCGTAAACTTTGCCCACTTCAACGTCCGCAATGATGTCCAAAATGCGCTGTTTGGCGAGTTCGCCTTGCTCAGTGCTGGTGCAAGAAATGCTCACATTGCCTTCGTCGTCGATGTCGATGCTGGTGTTGGTCGCTTCGGTAATCGCGCGTATCACTGAGCCGCCTTTACCAATAATGTCGCGTTTTTTCTCAGGATTAACTTTCATCTTTACGGTGCGTGGCGCGAACTCGGAAAGCTCCACGCGCGCAGCAGGCATAGATGTTTTCATCAAGCCCAAAATGTGCATCCGACCTTCACGCGCTTGAGTCAACGCAGCGTGCATAATTTCACGCGTAATGCCGTTAATTTTGATGTCCATTTGCAAGGCGGTCACGCCCGTTTCTGAACCCGCCACTTTGAAATCCATATCGCCCAAATGATCTTCGTCGCCCAAGATGTCGGTCAACACGGCGAAGCGTCCGCCTTCTTTAATCAAGCCCATCGCAATGCCCGCGACGTGCGCTTTGAGCGGCACGCCTGCATCCAGCAACGACAAACACCCGCCGCATACCGAAGCCATTGAGCTTGAGCCGTTTGACTCGGTAATTTCCGACACGATGCGCATCGCGTAATTAAAATCTTCCGCGCTTGGCAACACCGCTGCCAGCGCGCGCTTGGCTAAACGACCATGCCCAATTTCGCGGCGTTTTGGCGTACCGACGCGACCTGTTTCGCCCGTTGAGTAAGGAGGGAAGTTGTAATGCAACATGAAGCGATCTTCCGACTCGCCTTGCAAGCCATCAATTTTTTGCGCGTCACGCATACTGCCCAACGTCGCTACCACGATGGCTTGCGTTTCGCCTCGCGTAAACAACGACGAACCATGTGCGCGCGGCAGCAAACCGTTGCGGATGCTAATCGGGCGCACCGTGCGCGTATCACGACCATCAATGCGCGGCTCGCCGCTCAAGATTTGTCCACGCACAATTTTGGCTTCCAGCGCGCCAAACAATTCATTGATTTGATTGTTGCCCATTTCAGTAAAATCTTTTGCCACGGCAGCTTTAACCTCGGCATGAATCGCCGCAATCGCCACCGTACGTTCCTGCTTAGAACGAATCGCATAAGCCTGCTGCAACGGCACTTCGGCAAGCTGCGCAACGTAAGCAATCAACGCCTGATTCTTAGCAGGTGCGACCCACTCCCATTCGTCTTTGCCCACCGCGTCCGCCATCTCGTTAATCGCGGTAATCACCACCTGCATTTGCTCGTGACCAAACATCACCGCGCCCAACATAATCTCTTCGGACAACTGTTGCGCTTCCGACTCCACCATCAACACAGCGCGCTCGGTGCCCGCCACCACTAAATCCATTTGCGAAGTTTTCAATTCTGCTTGGGTCGGATTGAGCAAGTATTCGCCGTTGGCATAACCCACGCGCGCCGCACCTATCGGACCATCAAACGGAATCCCCGAAATCGCCAACGCCGCCGATGCGCCAATCAAAGCAGGAATATCCGCATCAATTTCGCTATCCGATGAAATCACCATCGCGACGATTTGCACTTCGTTATAAAAACCTTCAGGGAACAGCGGGCGCAGCGGGCGATCAATCAAACGTGAAGTGAGAATTTCTTTTTCGGAAGGACGACCTTCGCGCTTAAAAAAGCCGCTCGGAATCTTGCCGTTCGCGTAAGTTTTTTCTTGGTAATCGACCGTCAGCGGGAAAAAATCTTGCTCAGGTTTGGCATCTTGACGACCGACGACCGTCACCAAAACCACCGTGTCATCCAAACTCACCAACACTGCACCCGTTGCCTGACGGGCGATTTCACCTGTTTCAATCGTGAGTTGATGCTTACCAAACGCGAAGGATTTTTTATAGTGACTCATGGAATGCTCCAAAAAATAAAAGCGCAAAATTGCGCTTAATTAAAATTCTAAATTTATAACGCCGTAGGATGCCGCTAAGATAAAAAGGGTCGCTATTGCGACCCCTTCTTTGCACTCTGTAGCGATTACTTACGAATAGCTAAGCGTTCGATCAGTGTGCGATAGCTCGCATCGTTTTCGCGCTTGAGGTAATCAAGCAACTTACGGCGGCGGCTAACCAAGCGCAACAGACCACGACGTGAGTGATTGTCTTTAGCGTTTTCTTTGAAATGCTCAGTCAAATAAGTGATACGAGCCGTAATCAAAGCCACTTGAACTTCAGGTGAACCTGTATCAGTTTTAGCACGTTGAAAATCTGTCACGATTTGCGCTTTTTGCGCAGCGGTAATTGCCATTAGTTTTACACTCCTAAAAAAAGTTGCGCATTCTACCCTTGAATGCCTCGCTTACTCAACCATAAATTACGATTTTTTATACGACTCCAGCAAGTTGGACTGATGTACGCAATTTGTACTATACGGTTGAGAGCATTTACTCCGAAAAAACACCAGCCACAATCGCCGCCGACCTTGCGATACCTGACAGCAATCGTTCTGGGGCGACACGGCGACCGTCTTGCAATGCCACGCCAACAAAGCCTTGCGCGCTATATAGCGCAATGCGTCCGTCGGGCAAGCCTGTTTCTAAACTCAGCCGCTGACCTTGCGCCATGCGCTTGATTTGCACCTCGTCTAAGTTCAGACGCGGCATGGTCGGCAATAAACTATCGACGGGCTGTAAGGTCGCGAGCAGTTGTGCTTCACTCATTGCAGCTAGTTGTTCCAGCGTGTAGGCGTGAGCTAAATCAAAGTGAGCAATGGCGGTGCGGCGCAGTGCGATTAAATGTCCGCCACAGCCTAATGCAGCGGCGATGTCTTCGCCCAAGGTGCGGATGTAAGTGCCTTTGCTACAACGCACCGACAGCTCTAATTCATTGCCGTCAAAACGCAGCAGCACCAGCTCGTGTATCACGATGTCGCGCAATTCACGCTCTATCGTGATGCCGGCGCGGATGTATTCGTAGAGGGGTTTGCCTTGATGTTTGAGCGCGCTGTGCATGGGCGGCAACTGTTGTTGCGCGCCACGAAATTGCGCTAACACCGCTTCGACTTCTGCCAAAGTTGAGGTGACTGCGCGCGTTGCCAACACCTCACCTTCGGCATCGCCTGTGGTGGTAGTCACACCCAGCCGCACCGTGGTGCAATAGGTTTTATCTGCGTCGAGTAAGGCGTTGGAAAATTTAGTGGCTTCGCCAAAGCAAATCGGCAACAGCCCAGTGGCGAGCGGGTCGAGCGTGCCAGTATGACCCGCTTTTTCCGCTTGAAACACGCGCCGCACTTTTTGCAAAGCGTCGTTCGAGCTAAGTTCTAATGGCTTGTCGAATAACAAAACACCGTCCAGAGGACGGTATTTTTTAGCGGGCTTAGTCGTTGGATTCGGTTTCATTGCCATCCGAATTAAGCTTGTCCGAGGCGACCGCTTTATCGATCAGTTGCGACAAATGACTGCCGCGCTCCACCGATGCGTCAAACACGAAATGCAGTTGCGGCATGATGCGCAGCTTCAAACTACGCGACAACTGGCTGCGTAAAAATCCACTGGCTCTATCCAAACCCTCTTGCGCTTCGGCGTGTTTACCATCCAAGCGCGTAAAGAAAATTTTTGCGTGAGAGTAATCCCCCGCCACTTCTACGCCCGTGATAGTCACCAGCTTGACGCGCGGATCGTTGATTTCTAAACGTATCAGCTCCGCCACTTCACGCTGCATTTGTTGACCGACGCGGTCGGTGCGTGCGTAATTCGCCATTACAGCAAGGTACGCGCGACTTCGACGATTTCGTAGGCTTCCAACTTATCGCCCACTTCCAAATCATTAAAGCCCTTCAATGAAAGACCGCACTCGAAGTTATTTTTCACTTCGCGCACGTCATCTTTGAAGCGTTTCAACGAATCCAGTTCGCCATCGTGGATGACCACGTTATTGCGCAATACGCGTACTTTCGCGCCACGTTTAACGACACCTTCCAGCACCATACAACCCGCAATCGTACCGACTTTAGACACGGTAAAGACTTGGCGAATTTCCACCATACCCATCACGCTTTCACGTTTTTCGGGAGCCAACATGCCTGACAATGCCGCTTTAATTTCATCGACCATCGCGTAGATGATGTTGTAGTAACGAATGTCCACGCCAGCTGATTCTGCCAGTTTGCGCGCAGCCGCATCGGCACGCGTATTAAAGCCGATCACAATCGCTTTAGAAGCCAACGCCAAGTTAATGTCAGACTCGCTAATCGCACCCACACCGCCGTGAATCAAGTTCACTTTTACTTCGCTGGTAGAGAGTTTTTGCAACGATTGTGCAATCGCTTCCGCCGAACCCTGCACGTCTGATTTCACAATCAAAGACAGCGTGCTGACTTCGCCTTCCGCCATTTGCTCGAACATATTTTCCAGCTTGGCGGCTTGTTGTTGCGCCAGTTTCACGCCACGGTATTTGCCTTGACGGAACAGCGCGATTTCACGCGCACGTTTTTCGTCCGCCATCACCATCAAGCCTTCGCCTGCGGCTGGCACTTCTGACAGCCCTTGAATTTCAACTGGAATCGACGGACCCGCTTCAGTAATCGTTTTGCCGTTTTCGTCCAACATGGCGCGCACGCGACCAAAGACTGAACCCACCAACACCGCATCGCCACGCTTCAAAGTACCCGACTGAATCAGCACTGTAGCAACTGGACCTTTACCTTTATCCAAACGTGCTTCAATCACCAAACCCTTGGCGTGACTGATGCGCGGAGCTTTGAGTTCCAGCACTTCGGCTTGCAGCAAAATGCCTTCCAACAATGCGTCGATACCCGCGCCTGTTTTTGAGGAAACTTCCACGAACATCGCATCGCCGCCCCAATCTTCTGGCACAACGCCTTCGGCAACCAATTCTTGTTTGACGCGTTCGATGTTGGAGTCTTGTTTATCGACCTTAGTAATCGCCACAATCAAGGGCACACTACCCGCTTTCGCATGAGCAATCGCTTCTTTGGTTTGCGGCATCACGCCGTCATCGGCTGCCACCACCAACACCACAATGTCGGTCGCCTTCGCACCACGCGCACGCATCGCCGTAAAGGCTTCGTGACCGGGTGTATCGAGGAAAGTCACCATGCCGCGCGGTGTATCAACGTGGTACGCACCGATGTGCTGGGTGATTCCGCCAGCTTCGCCTGAGGCAACACGGCTACGACGAATGTAATCAAGCAACGAGGTTTTACCATGATCGACGTGACCCATCACGGTGACCACCGGCGCACGCGCTTCAAGCGGTGCATCTTTATGCTCTTCGTCATCCGCCAAATACGCATCGGGATCATCCAACTTAGCTGGCTTGGCGATATGACCCATTTCTTCCACCACGATCATCGCGGTTTCTTGATCCAACACTTGATTGATGGTGACCATCGAACCCATTTTCATCAAGGCTTTGACCACTTCCACGCCTTTGACCGACATCTTTTGCGCCAACTCAGCAACCGAAATCGTTTCAGGCACCGCTACTTCATGCACCACTGCTTCAGTTGGCATCACGAACGATTCGCCTGCGGCTTCAGGAGAGACATGCTTGCTATGTTTATCGTGGCGTTTGCCACGGCTAGGCACGCCCCACGCACCCGTGCGGCTGCCGGTATCTTTGCCTTGCGGGCGTTTATTCGCAGCAGGTGCATCAGGGCGACCCGCAAATTTATTGACTGGTTTGGCAGGGGCATTGGCAGCAGGACGGGCGGCGGGACGGGTAATTTTATCTCCTGGTTTAGCCGCCGCTTTATGCAGAGTGCCTTCTTTGGCTTCAACCACTTTAGGCGCAACTACAGGGGGCGGAACAACCACAGGACGACGTGCCACACGACGCAACACGGGGGCACCGATGACCATTTGCGGCGCAGTACTTTCTAGCGTAGCTGCGACAACAGGAGTCGCAGCTACGGGTGCTGCAACAGGCGCACTCGCAATGGCAACCACATCCGCTACTTGCTCGGTTACTTTCTTTTCGACTTTTTTCACGGCTTTAACGGCGACAATTTCAGCAGGCGTTGCAACCGCAACTTCGGCTTTAATTTCGACCTCAGGGGCGGCGACGACGACTGCTTCAACCACCAACGCAGGCTGCTCTTGTGTGTCCTCACCTTTAGGCTTGTTACGCGCTTTTTTGCTGAGCAATTCGGCGGCTTGACGTTCTGCCAATTCGTTTTGCAATTTAGCTTCTTGCTCACGCAAAGCGCGCTGTTGCTCGTCTAACACCACGGGAGACGTCACCGCTGCAACAGGGACGGCAGGTGCTACAACGGGGGCTGCCGCAGCCAACTCAGGGGCGGCAACCACGCGACGCTTGCGTGTTTCAACCGAAATCGTACGCGCACGACCCGCGCTGTCGGCTTGTTTAATTTCACTGGTTTCGCGCCGCGCCAACGTAATTTTTTTCGCGCCGCCCTCTGCGCCATGTGATTTTTTGAGATGACCCAACAATTGTGTTTTGTCCGCCTCTGAAACCGCAGCAACTTCATCCGCTTTCGGAATGCCTGCGGCTTGCAGTTGCTCGAGCAGCAAAGCAACTGGCAAACCCAGTTCAGTTGCAAATTGCGCTACGTTTAATTTTCCCATTTTGTTCCCTTAAGCACTTATTTTGCGGTGACACACCGCATTCCCACTGATTAGCGTTGCTAAATTTTTACTGTGCAACAAGACTACTGTGCAACAAGACGATGACGCGTTACGCAAACCACGGCGCGCGCGCTTGCATAATCAGCGCGTTGGCGTGTTCCGCATCCATCTCACACAACTCAACCAACTCATCGACGGCTAAGTCCGCCAAATCTTCAATTGTCACAATGCCCTTCGCCGCCAAAGTGCGCGCAGTTGCTGCATCCATGCCGTCCAACTTGGAAAGATCTTCGATGCCGTGTTCAACTTTTTCTTCGTTAACAATCGCGGCGGTCAAAATCGCATTGCGCGCACGACTGCGCAATTCTTCTACGGTGCCTTCGTCAAAGCCTTCGATTGCCAGCATTTCTTCTTCTGGAACGTAAGCCACTTCTTCTAAAGTATTGAAACCTTCTTGCACCAAGATGTCAGCAACTTCTTCATCCACATCCAACTTGGCGATAAACAATTCACGCACTTTAGAAAACTCTTGCGCATGTTTTTCGCTGGATTGTTCGACGGTCATAATGTTCAGCGTCCAACCTGTGAGCTCGGAAGCCAAGCGCACGTTTTGACCGCCGCGCCCAATCGCTTGCGCCAGATTTTCTTCTTCCACCACCACATCCATGCTGTGCTTGTCTTCATCGACCACGATGCTGGTCACTTCAGCAGGCGCCAAGGCATTGATGACAAAAGTTGCCGCATCATCCGACCACAAAATAATATCGACGCGCTCACCTGCCAACTCGTTGGTCACGCCTTGCACACGCGAACCGCGCATCCCGATACAAGTGCCTTGTGGGTCGATGCGCGCATCGTTCGAGCGCACTGCAATTTTGGCGCGCGAACCCGTATCGCGTGCGGCACTCATAATCTCAATCACGCCTTCTTCGATTTCAGGTACTTCTAACTCGAACAACTTAACCAGCAGCTCGTTAGAAGTACGCGACAAAATCACTTGTGGGCCACGCGGAGTTCTGTCCACGCGCAACAAAAACGCTTTGATGCGATCGCCGACGCGCACGTTTTCTTTAGGGATAATTTGGTCGCGTGGCAACAAGGCTTCGATTTTGCCGAACTCAACAATCACATTACCGCGCTCGACGCGTTTGACCGTACCCGACACCAGATGCTCTTTTCTATCCATAAAGTCAGCCAAAATCTGCTCGCGTTCCGCGTCACGAATGCGCTGGAAAATCACTTGCTTGGCGGCTTGCGCGCCAATCCGACCAAAGTCGATTGACTCCAATGGCTCTTCAATAAATTCGCCGAGTTGGATGTCCGCATCATGCTTTTGCGCCTCGACCAACTTGATATGCAGCTCAGGTGTCTCGAAGGTTTCATCGTCCATCACTTCCCAGCAACGGAACGAAGTGAACTCGCCCGTGTTGCGATCAATCGCCACACGCACGTCTGCTTCTTGCTCGTCAAAACGTTTTTTGGTGGCAGACGCTAACGCTGATTCCAGCGCGCCAAACACCACTTCTTTATCTACGTTTTTTTCACGCGACAAGGCATCTACCAACATCAACACTTCTTTACTCATAGCATTCTCCGACTGATTTCTTAACTCTGTTGTTGCAAGGCGCAAGACGCGCGTCGCGATTAAAAAGTAGGCACTAAACGCGCCTTGTCCACATTGGCTAATTCGATAGCAACGACCACCCCATCCACATCCAGCTGCAACACACCTGCACCCAGCTCACCAATCAAACCGACAAAATTCTTTTGTCCGTTAATCGGCATACGCAATTTGAATTTAGCTTTTTCGCCCGCGAAACGCACAAAATCCGCGTCCTTTTTCAGCGGTCTATCCAAGCCCGGCGACGACACTTCCAAGCGACTGTAGTCAATGTTTTCCACCAAAAACAAACGCGTTAATTGATTGCTGACAATCTGGCAATCGTTCACGTCTATGCCTTCAGGGCTATCCAAATACACGGTCAGCATCCCGCCGCCACCGCGCTCCACATCGACCAGCTCGTAGCCTAAGCCCGTCACCGTTGTCTCGATTACTTTCAAAACATGCATATTCCTGCCCCACAAATTCTGTCCCACAAATAAAAAACGGGCCGAAGCCCATCTCAAAACGCGGCGCACTATAGCAAAGTTTCTCCTTAAAAGATACGAACTTAGGCATTTTTTAGCAAACACGCACGGGCTTTTCAGTAAACTAGCGACCTTTATCGCCTCCCCCGCCAGTATCAATGCCGCTTTTATCACACGCCCCGCTCGCCGCTCGCCATCGCCCATCAGGCTTACATCGCTGCGAGCTGCGCCGCGAAATGGCTTTTGCTGACTACGTCACAAACTGCCGCGCCATGCTGCAAACAGCGCATCAAGACTCGCCAAATGCTACCCAACGTGTCGCGGGGAATGCACCGTTTGAGATAAAACCTGCGCAAGCTGATGGCAAAATTTTCAGCTATCGACGCGGCATCGTGCTCACCCATGGCCTGACCGACTCGCCTTATTTCATGCGCGCTTTGGGCGAATTTTTTGCGGCACAAGGGTTTGTCGTGATGGCGATTTTGTTACCTGGACACGGCACGCAGCCGGGCGACTTACTCAAGGTGCATAGAGACGAGTGGGCGCAAACTTTGGCGTATGCAGTGCGATGTATGGCGCAACAAGTGGATGAAATTTACTTCTGT
>JARCRQ010000068.1 GCA_029850585.1 Sideroxydans sp. | reverse complement strand
CACCGCCTTATTCGGCAGCGCGTCACCCGTGGCATTCAGCGCGATCGACAGATTGCTCAACGCAAATTGTTGCGCGCGCATATTGCCCGCCAGAGGTGAAGTTAATTTCACTTTGAAAGTTTGCACAGGTTGCGTCAGCGTCGCATCCACACTCAAATTATCGACCTTAAACGCTTGCGCATTGCCGCTCACGCTAGGCAGGCTAAACGCCGCGACTAACTGTCCGAAAGCCACGTCCAGCTTGGCATTCAGCGTTACGCCGCTACCCGTGTAATGGTCGCTAGCCAGATTCAAATCAGGCGCAGACAAATCGGCAGAAAAGCCTTCCGTGCCTTTTACGCCGCTCACTTTAAGCAGTAATTTATTAGCCGAAAATTCTTGCGTGGCAAGATTCGCACTCGCCGCGCCGCTAACATTGAGCTGCAATTTCGTCATGTCCAACGCCGCGCCCGTCACAGCTAACTTCAAGTCGGCTAATTGATAACTTTGTTTTTCTAAATCGAAAGTCAGCGTGGTTTTTAAGTCGGTTTGGATTGCCAATTTGGGCTGATTCGCCGTCACACCCACGGCTAAAGCAATTTTGACAGGGACGTTGGGCGCGATACGGCTGGTGCTTAATTGCATATCGTTAATTGCGTAGTGCGCACCCGATAATTCATCGCGATAGGCAAGATTGGTTTTAGCAATCACGACTTTTGCGATGTCGAATTTAACGGGCGCACTAGCAGGCTGCGGCGTTTTTTCAACGGGCGGACTGAGCAAATCGTCGATATTACTGCTGCCGTCTTTATGCTTAATCAAAGTGGCGTGCAAGCCTGACAAACTCAGCTCATTCACCACCAACCGCTTGCTGAATAAGGGCAACAAGGCGAGCGAGACACGCACTGAATCTATCGCGGCAAATTCTGTTTCGTTTTGAAATTCGGACAAAGCAACGCGATTAACTTTCGCGCCGATGTTGGGAAAGAACGACAAACTGATGTCGCCGTCGAGATGCAAGGTGCGCTGCTTGCTAGCTTTCACCGCCTGAATAATTTTTTCTTTGTAGTCGTTGGGGTTAAACGTCAACGCCAAATACGCCGCACCCGCCACCGCAACACTCAGTGCCCCCGCCGCCGTAAGCAAGCCAACTTTAAGAAATTTATTCATGCTAACCCCGCTAAAAATGAGGCGCGGATTATAGCGGGGAGTAGCTTGTAGGAGCCCGAATTTAGCAGCGACCAGCGGCTTGCCGCTTCGTCGATGCTTATGCAAAGCTGTCGGGCGATTACGGCTCTTAAAAACATCGCGAGACAAGTCTCGCTCCCACAGGTTTGGGTGACTACAAGCTAGCAGCTACTAGCTTGCCCACCACTGTCTAGATGACTTTTGAATATTTGGCGTGTTCGGTGCGCGTGCGTAAATACTTGTCGAACACCATGCAGATATTGCGAATCAACATGCGGCCTTTAGGCGTAACCGTTAGTCCTAGCTTTGATAACACTAATAAGCCTTCGCGTTGGTACTCCAATAATTCAGGCATTTCAGTCGCAAAATATGTTTCAAAATCGACTAAGTAGGCGGTGTTAAACGGCTCGTAAGTCAATTCAAAATGACACATCAAGGCTTGGATAATGGCGCGGCGCAGCACGTCGTCGGCGTTTAATTCTAGGCCGCGCATGATAGGTAAAACATCACGATCGAGCGCGTCGTAATAATTTTCTAAATCACGGAAATTTTGGCTGTAGGTCGGGCCGACTTTGCCGATGGCACTCACGCCGAGCGCGACTAAATCGCAATCCGAATGGGTCGAATAGCCTTGAAAATTACGATGCAAGCGACCTTGGCGTTGCGCCACCGCCAGCTCATCTTCGGGCTTGGCAAAGTGATCCATGCCGATATAAACATAGCCCGCGTCAGTGAGTTTTTTCACTGCCATGCCGAGAATATCCAACTTGGTTTGCGCATCGGGTAAATCGTCTTCGCTGATACGGCGTTGCGGTTTGAACAAGGTCGGCATGTGCGCGTAGTTGTAAATCGACAAGCGATCGGGATTAACCGCGATGACTTTATCCAGCGTCGCGCCAAAGCCTGTCAGCGTTTGTTTGGGCAAGCCGTAAATCAAATCTATGCTCACCGATTTGAAGCCGTTGGCGCGCGCGGCACGAATCACGCGCAAGGTTTCTTCTTCAGATTGAATGCGATTGACGGCACGTTGCACCGCCTCATCAAAATCTTGCACGCCTACGCTGATGCGATTAAAGCCCGTGCTACCAAGCAGGGCGATGGTCGCATCGCTCACTTTGCGTGGGTCGATTTCGATGGAGTATTCGCCGTTATCTATCAGCTTGAAATTTTTGCGGATGGCATTCATCACCTGCGCGATTTCGGCATCGCTCAAAAAAGTCGGCGTGCCGCCACCAAAATGCAGTTGCTCGATGACTTGCCCGCGCCCCAGCAACGCCGCTTGCATCTCCATTTCTTTAATCAAGTAGCGCACATAGTCGGCCGCTTTGCTTTTATCTTTGGTGATGACTTTGTTGCACGCGCAATAAAAACACAGCGTGTTGCAAAACGGAATATGCACATACAACGACAGCGGACGCGCCGCGCCGCCGATGCTGCGTTTCGCCACCCAAGAGGCGTAGCTGTCGGCGTTAAACGCTTCGACAAAACGATCCGCCGTCGGATACGAGGTATAACGCGGGCCATTTTTGTCTAGCCTGCGCAACAGTTCTAAATCTAAATCGAGTGCTGCTGTCATAATTTTTTTCCGCTGGTCTGCAAAGTGGCGCGGACTATGCCAGCTAAGCGCATCGCGAGCTTTGATATATGTCAAAATGCGCGCCCTTTTCTGATGTCGCCCACTCGCGGCATCGCTTAACGTACCGAGGTCTCGCGTGCAACCACTAACACCCCTTTCCGCCCAACTACGCTCGCATTGCGCCACTTGCAATCTGCGCGAACTGTGTATGCCAGTTGATTTATCGGGCGACGATATGCAGCGCATCAATGATTTGGTGCAAAAAAAACAGCGCGTGGCGCGTGGTGATTATTTGTATCGCAGCAATGACCCCTTCCATTCGCTGTATGCGATACGCACGGGCTCGTTCAAAACGCAAGTACTGCACGCCGATGGGCGCGAGCAAGTCACGGGCTTTCAAATGACCGGCGAAATTATTGGCTTGGATGCAATTAGCACCGACCTGCACAGCTGCGATGCGGTGGCGATGGAAGACAGCGAAGTGTGCGCGCTGCCATTTAATCAGCTCGAAACCATGAGCCGCGAGTTGCCCAGTTTGCAACGTCATTTATACAAAATAATGAGCCGCGAAATCGTGCGCGACCAAGGCATTATGTTGCTGCTAGGTTCAATGCGCGCCGAAGAACGCCTCGCCGCATTTTTGCTCAATCTCTCGCAACGCCTAGCTAGGCGCGGCTTTTCGGCAACACAGTTTCAATTACGCATGTCGCGCCAAGAAATCGGCAGCTACTTAGGCTTGAAATTAGAAACGGTCAGTCGTGCGTTTTCGCACTTCCAAGAACTCGGACTGATTAACGTCAAAGTGCGTGCCATCGAGATTATTGACGTACAAAAACTACAAGCCGCTGTAAATTGCTCAAGTTAGTTTGACGAAACTAAGCATTGCGCGGATTATCCGCGCCTTCGTTTTTATTACCCAGAAAGTATCCTATGAAATTCACAGCAACAGATGCGGAAATGAGCCGCGCCAAAAAGCTGCATTCAGTATTACTGTTTGACTTTATCGTTATCCATATTTTTCTGTTTGTATTAGCCATCAGCATGATTAAAAGCACGCTGCTGCCTTTGTTTATCATGGTCGCGCTATCCTTAGCGTCATTGGCTTACGTCATGTTTACCGCCCAGCAAAGTCTGAAGCGCGAACCCTCACATTTTGTGCGTTGCCACCAGCTGCTCGCCGCTAAACGCGCGCGTTTGTTTTTGATTTTATTTGTGGTCACCGGCACCTTCACCGCCGTGATGTTTTTTGGTGGCAAGCAATTAGGCTTTTCGCCCATCGCGGCTAAATCACTGGCATTCGGCATCGGACAACTGCCATTTATGGTGTCATTGTTAGTGTTGGTGGTATTGGAATTTGATGCCGAACACCAATGCAAAAGCAGCCAAATCCCCTCAGCTGCATTGGCTTTACACCCCAGCACGGGAGCGGTTGATAATGGATAAGAAAATTGTCGCTGCCGTCGTCGGCTTATTTTTTGTCGCCTGGTTTACCCTCAACCAGTTGCCCGAAAACAAGGTCGATACCCCCGCTACCCTGCCTTGGAATATCACTCACCCCACGCCTGAAACCACACAAGTGTTTGGCGTAACCTTGGGCAAAACGACACTCGCCGAAGCTGCACATATTTTTGCTTATGAAGCCGATACCGAGATTAGTTTGTTCAAGCCCAACGAGGGCAATATGTCGGTGGAAGTGTTTATTGAAGAGGTTAATTTTAACGGCTTAAAAGCCAAAATGACGCTCACCGTGGCAGTTGCCCCTAGCGTCATGCAAGCCATGTATGAGCGCGGGGTGCGCCTGAATAGCACACCGAGCGGCAAGCGCATCACGCTGGCACCAGCCGATGTTAAAGAGGTGCGCGCCGCGCCTTTGAGCAGCCTGACTTATCTGCCCACTGCGAGTTTGGATGAAGCAATTATCAGCAAACATTTCGGCACGCCTAGCGAACGCATCAAAGAAGCTAACAGCGGCGAAATCCACTGGCTGTATGCGCAACACGGCTTAGATGTACTGCTAGGCAGCAACCAAAAAGCCGTGTTCCAATATGTGCCGCTGAAGGATTTTGAACTGCTACGCGCGCCGTTGCTGAAGAACGGTAGCGTGATTAAATAATTTGGCGATTTAAGGTTTGTTATTTGGCGCGTCAGGTGTATTTTCCTGACGCGCTTTTTCTTGGGCAGCGGCTTTTTCTTCGGGTGTGCTGCGCAGCATTGCGTCTTCATCGTCGTCTAACAAGATGCGGCTGGCGTTGCCTTCCATGTCTTCGTACTGACCATTTTTCACCGCCCAAATTAAAATCGCGACGAACACCAAGCCCATAAATGTCATGCCCGGAATCAAGCTGTAGATGACTTCCATTTTGCTTACCTCTGCTTAAATAAATTACGAATCCGCGCGGCGTTGGCGACTACCAAAATGGAGCTAATCGGCATACTAATCGCGGCAACCAAGGGCGTGACATGCCCCAACATCGCCAGCGGCACCATGATGCTGTTATAGACGAATGACAAACCGATATTTTGTTTGATGGTGCGCAGCGTGCGGCGCGATAACAGCGTCGCTAGTCTGACTTTATTCAGCTCGTTGTGCATCAACACAATGTCGGCACTTTCTACCGATACGTCCGTACCCGAACCCAAGGCAATGCCCACATTGGCGCGGATTAACGCGGGCGCATCGTTGATGCCGTCGCCTACCATCGCGACAATTTTGCCTTGTTGTTGCAAGGCTAGAATCACTTGGTCTTTATCTTGCGGCAACACTTCGGCGATGACTTCTAGCCCGCCTAATTGCTGCGCGATGGCTTCTGCCACGGCGCGTCTATCACCACTTAGCAAAGTCATGGCAATGCCCGCCTCGCGCAATTCGTTGATGAGTTGTTGTGCGTCGGGACGCAACTGATCGGCTAGGGCAAACACGCCAACGTGTACACCATTGATGGCGATATGCACGCAACTCATCGCCTGTGCTTCCCAATGTTGCGCAGCCGCTTGCAACGCGGCATCGCTGGCTACGCCTTGTTGCATCAGGTAGGCGAGGTTGCCGATGCAAACTGTTTCGCCCTGCACTTGCGCTTGAACACCCAAGCCAGCAGTCGCTAAAAAGCTGGTCGCGCGCAATTCACGAAACGCTAAATGTTGCGCTTCAGCGGCTTGCACAATGGCGCGCGCAATGCTGTGTTCGCTGTATTTTTCTACCGCTGCGGCAGTGCGCAATACGGCGAGTCCATCCGCGCCGACCGCGAATTGTTGCTCTGCCACGCTCATCCTGCCGAAGGTCAGCGTGCCCGTTTTGTCGAACACAAAATGATTCACTTTCGACAGCGTTTCCAACACCAGCCCGTTCTTCACCAAGATGCCGTGCGCCGCACCTAAACCTGATGCAACGGCAATCGACATCGGCGTTGCCATGCCCAGCGCGCACGGGCAAGTGATGATAAGTACCGAGGTTGCCGCCATTAACGCCAGTTCAAAATTGCCGTGATGGATAACAAAAAAAGTGAACGAGGCAGCGATTAAGGTTGCCAGCACAAACCACGGCACGATGCCATCGGCGATGCGCTGCACGGGGGCTTTGGAGGATTGCGCTTGCTCAACCAGACGAATAATTTTTGCCAGCAAGGTGTGTTGCAACGTGGCTTGTACTTCGACTAACAGCGCACCATCGACATTCAGCGTCCCCGTGGCGACACTCATGCCAACCGACTTTTTAACGGGCAGCGATTCGCCGCTCAACATCGCTTCATCGACGCGGCTCACGCCCTCAATGACCACGCCATCCACGGGCACTTTGTAGCCGGGTTTAATCAAAATATGGTCGCCGATTTTAATCGCGCGTATCGGCGTAATAGTTTCGATGCCGTCTTTGATGAGCGTCGCCACACGCGGCTGCAAATCCATTAAACGACTGGTCGCCGCGACCGCTTGATGACGGAACATGCCTTCCAAATATCGCCCAATTAAAATCACAAAAGTGAGGTTGGTAACGGTATCGAAATACACTTCGCCGATGCCCGTCAGCGTGACATACACCGAATAACAATATGTCACCGACAGCCCAATCGCGATGGGTAAATCCATGGTTAAACGCGCATTACGCAAACCGCTCCACGCGCCCTTGTAGAACGGATAGGCGGAATACAACAAGGTCGGTGTTGCCAGTGCGAAGCCCATCCAATGAAAGAAACTTTTGAACTGCCCCTGATCCGCGCCGCTATACAAAGCGATGGAAATCAAAGTCAAATTCATCATGGCGAAGCCCGCAAAAAACAAGCGGAACAGCATGGCGCGATTGATGCGCTTCACCGCACCTTCGGCAACTTCGGGGTCGTATGGCACGGCCGCGTAACCAATTTTTGCCAAGCTCGCAATCAAGCTCGATAACTGCACTTGGCTATCCAGCCAACGCAGATGCAAACGCTTACCTGCCAGATTCACATTGGCAGTTTGCACGCCTGCGGTACGCATCATGGCGCGCTCAATCAGCCATACGCACGCGGCGCAGTGAATGCCTTCAACCAGCAAATGCGTGTCGCGACTATCACCGCTGGCAATGACAAACTCTTGCTGCACCTCCGCCATGTCATACATGGCAATGTCTTTAGGCGGCAAGGGTGGAGGGGCGAGCAATGCCCCTTCAGGGGTGCGCTGGTAATAGCCTTGCAGCCCCGCTGAAAAAATTGCCTCGCACACCGATTGGCAACCAAAGCAGCAAAAGCTGCGCTGCTCACCCTCTAATTGGGCGTGATAATTTTCTTCAGGGGAAATGGCGAGACCGCAGTGAAAGCAGCCGTTAGCGTGTGCTGCTGACATTGTGATTACGGCTTAGCGATCGCGACAAACATTTTTTGTTCCATATCGAAATCGCGACCATCCACGGTGGCATGGATGAGCACATCCCAATTCCCTGCGCGCGGGAAATTTAAGCTGCTGACATAACGCCCTGCGGCACTGGCAGTGAACTCGCCCTTAAAGTCAAAGCTCGGATCGCCTGGCCATTGCACCTCTACTTTGATGCTGGCGGCTTCAACGGGCTTGCCGTCTTTATCCTTTAATTCCAAGACGAAATCGGCGGGACTGGTGGAGATAATAAAACGCAAGGTTTGCGGGAGTGCCTCGGCATCGTTACGCGCTTGCGATGGGCTCGTTAACTTGGCGTGCCAGCCCAAAGTCGAACGCTCGGCTTGCTGTTGCAGCCATTTGGCATCGTAGCGATTGTGATCTTTAACCGTGTAGTGCTCGTCCAATATGCGCGTCGGGTGATGCACCATATTCCACAACATGCGCATGTTAATCAGCACACCCGCCAACACGATGGCAATCAGACCAATGACCCAAGGATTGCGCCAAGCGCGTTTATTCTTTTGCGAAAACATGGTGGTTATTCCTAGTAATTTTTTGTGAGCAACAACGCATCGTGACGAAAGTTGGATTTTTAACGCTTAGGCGCATTAAAGACGCTGTTGTATTCCGCAAACATAGTTGGGTCTTCGGTGTTCTCAACACGGAATTGCAACTTCGTAACGTCTTTCAACACGTTCTTGTCATCCACTCTCACAAACATCGTAAAAGTGGTCGATTTGCCATGCGCTACCAGCTTGGGCAGCTCGCAATCACAACGCAAAGTCTGACCTTTCACGCCACCTTCAGCACTGACATTGACACGCAAATCTTTGTCGGTTTTGTTCAGCACTTTGAAAGTGTATTTATCTTGTATCGAGCCATCACTCATACGCACAAACAGCGGCTGACGCTCTGGATCAACACGCAATTTCAACGCACCTAAATGCGTCAAACCATAAATCACGCCGCCCAATGCCGCGAGCAGAATTGCCACATAAAGCCAAGTACGCGGATGCTGATAGAGTTTTTTGACGGGCTTGCCGTCCAACTCATCTAGCGAGGCATAACGAATCAGACCGCGTGGGCGACCAATTTTATCCATGATGGAATCACAGGCATCCAAACACAGCCCGCAAGTGATACAGCCCAACTGCTGCCCCTCACGAATATCCACCCCAGTCGGGCACACTTGCACACATTGGAAACAATCAATGCAATCGCCTTGTGTGTTGCTATCCACCGCCACGCCACGACGAATTTTGCCGCGTGGTTCACCGCGCTTGACATCGTAGGCAGGCAGAATCGTTTGCGAGTCCGCCATCACCGCTTGAATGCGTGCGTAAGGACACAACCACAAGCACACTTGCTCGCGCATAAAACCCGCCAAACCATACGTTCCCAACGTGAAAGTCACCAAGGTTACGGTTTCTAGCAACGACAAATTGAAATGCGTGAGGTCGTGCCAATACTGATAGGCATCCTCAAACCAAATCGTCGCGCTGATGCCCGTCAAGATGGCAATCAATAGCCAAATAAGATGCTTAGCCACTTTCTTGATTATTTTGTCTGCGTTCCAAGGTGCTGCATCCAGCTTATGACGTTGGCTAGGATTGCCTTCAATTTTGCCTTCGATCCAAGTGAATAAATCGACCCAAGCGGTTTGGAAGCAGAAGTAACCGCAGAACACTCGTGACGCCACTGAAGTCACGGCAAATAAGGTCATGGCTAAAATCAATAGCAGCAGTGACACCATCCAAATATCTTGCGGCAAAATAGTCAGATTGAAAAAGCGGAATTGCCGATGCGACACATCCAGCATCAAGGCTTGCTTGCCATCCCAACGCAAATACGCGCCGACGAAAAACAATAGCCAGAGTGACTCGGTAAAGTATTTAACTGTGCGGAAAAAACCTGGCATACGCTTGGCATGGATGGTTTTGTCGCCTAGATTAGTCGCCCATTCCTGATGTTCGTTATAGAGCGTGGTTGCGCCTAAGCTTTCAGTATTATTCTTTTGAACGGGTTCGCTCATTTTCTGCTCCTTGTGGTTTTAGACCTTACTAGGTATATCGTTATCAAACAATTTTTGTGATGAGCTGCGCACAACTAAGCACAAAAAAGTCTGCCGACTGAAAAACAAAAAGGAGGAGGCATCGCCCCCTCCTTTTTAATTACAACTTAATTACGCTTCACCTTTTTTCTTGGTCAAGGCATTCTTAAACAAGAATGACAAGGCAAACAACAAGGCCGAGAACGCACCCGCTGTACCAATCATCAATGCCCAGAACACATAGTCAAATTTGACAGGAGGAGCTTGTACCACTTGCGCATCAACTGGCTTAGCAACAGTTGCAGCATCCGCCGCTACCGCAGGAGTAGCAACCGCATCTGCCACGGCTTCTGCCACGCCACCACCAAACTTATGCACATAAACTGCCAACTTCTTAATTTCAGTTGGTGACAATTTACCTGCCGCTGTGAAGTTAGGCATCACCGCAACGCGTGCGTTATCCCCTGCATTCACACCATAAGAAATGGTTTGTTTAACGCCTGCCAAAGAGCCATCGAAACGCCATACTTTATCGGTCAAGTTAGCCGAACCCATGGCTGCCATCCCTTTAGCATCCGCACCATGACACGCAGTACAGTCGCTTTCAGCAAATACTTTTTGACCTGCGGCAACCGCTGCATCTTTGTCCGCCGCGTCTTTACCTTCGGCGGACATCGCGATTACATACTTCGCCACATCGTCGATTTGCTGCTCAGACAACACGTCTTTATGCGGAGTCATCATGCCTTGGCGACCGCCAACGATGGTTTCATGGATAGCGTTAATATCACCACCATATAACCAATCATCATCGTTCAACACAGGTGCCATGTAGCCTTGTTCACGTTGCGAAAATTTGCCCGTTTGAAACGTCCCCACACCATTTTGACCATGACAGCCCGCGCAATTGTCCGAGAACAACACTTTGCCCGAACGCGCCACATATTCAGACAGATTCGCATCCGCCAAAATCGCTGCTGGTGTCATGTCTTTGAGCTTGTCTTCAAAGGGTTTACGCACTTCTTCTAACTCTTGGGTGTCGATTGTCAACTCTTTAATCGCAGACCATTTGTTGTCAGAACTTGCATCCGTACCTGGCAAATGCAAACTCAAACCTGGCAAACCAAAGCCTTTGAAAAATGTCCCCGCCATCGCAACTGGCACAGCTGGATACATCAACCAATACACCACCACCCAAATACCACTTGCCGTCAGACCCAACATCCACCATTTTGGTGGTTGGTTGACGAAGTCCGCCAAGTCGTCATCCCATAGATGCCCCGTGGTCGGTACTTCACCAGAGGCTTTATGATTTTCACTCATTTTTTATCTCCTGAATTATTTTCATCGCCTTCGTCGCGCAGTGCCATATCGGCCTGCGCGGCAAAGCCATCCTTGTTACGCGGATTGAACACCATGATATAGACCGCAATCATTGCCACAAATGCCAGCACGGTAAAGGTCACACCGATCCAGTCATTACGAGTCATGGCTGCCCAGTCTGTATGCAGGTACTCCATCAGCTTAGTCACGGTAGTTCACGCCTTCTTCAAATTTCACGTGATTACCCAAGGATTGCAAGAATGCGATCACTGCGTCCATTTCGGTCTTGTCTTTCAACGCTTCTGGCGCGGCGGCAATGTACTCAGCTGAGTAGATTGTTTTAGGCACAGGATTGAAAGGCATCTTGGTCATTACAGCCATAGTCTTGGTGGTTTTCTCAACATCAACCTTGGCATTTTCCAAGAAGAAGAAGTTAGGCATCACTGACTCTGGCACCACATCGCGTGGATATTTCAAATGCTTACGATGCCATTCGTCCGAGTATTTACCGCCCAAACGTGCGATGTCCGGACCCGTACGTTTAGAACCCCACTGATAAGTGTGGTCGTACATGGATTCTTCCGCGATAGAGTAGTGACCATAACGGTCTTTTTCATCACGGAAAGGACGAATCATTTGTGAATGACACAAGAAGCAACCTTCACGAATGAAAACTTGACGACCTGCCAACTCCAAAGGCTTGTAAGGACGCACGCCATCACCTGGCTGCCAATCATCCATAGACTTATGTTCGGATGTGGCTGGATTCCAAACAATTTTGTCCATCGGAATAACGTTACCTTGCAAGTCTTTGTGCTGCGTACCGTTGAACGTACCGTCACCACCACTCATCGCAGTGTTAGGTAAATAAAACAACGGCACGATTTCCACAATACCGCCAACCGCCACAGTGAGCGCGGTCATAATGAACATCACCAAAGTGCTACGTTCGACTTTGTCTTGAAACTTAGTTGAATAAATATGATCGTGATCAGACATTTTTCTCTCCCTTACGCACGAGCAGCAACTGGATTAGTCGCACGAGTTGCACTCGCTTGACGAATCGTCATTACCACGTTGAACAACATAACCCATGTGCCCAAATTGAAGATTGCACCGCCCACCGCACGCATTACATAGTAAGGATGCATAGCTGATACAGACTCAACGAAGGTGTAAGTCAATGTGCCGTATTCATCATAATCACGCCACATCAGACCTTGCATAATCCCCGATACCCACATCGCAACGACATAAGTAACTGCGCCAATCAAGGCAATCCAGAAGTGGATGTTGACCAGACGGTCAGAATACATTTCGGTATTCCATAATTTCTTAACCATGTGGTACAAAGCACCGAAGGAAATCATCGACATCCAGCCCAACGCACCCGCGTGAACGTGACCTACCGTCCAGTCAGTGTAGTGAGATAAAGCATTCACCGATTTAATCGCCATCACCGGACCGTCAAAGGTTGACATCGCGTAGAACGCCATCGCCGTTACCAAGAAACGCAGAATGTAGTCGGTACGAAGCTTGTCCCATGCACCTGACAAGGTCATCATCCCGTTCATCGCGCCACCCCATGAAGGGATAATCATCGCCAATGAAATCGCCGCACCCAAAGAACCCGTCCAATCAGGCAAAGCTGTGTATTGCAGATGGTGAGCACCCAGCCAAACGTAACCGAAACTCAATGTCCAGAAATGCAACACTGACAAACGATACGAGAACACAGGACGACCAGATTGCTTAGGAATGAAGTAGTACATGATGCCGAGGAAGCCGCCGGTCAGGTAGAAACCCACCGCGTTATGACCCCACCACCATTGAATCATCGCATCTTGCACACCCGAATAAATCGAGTACGAAGTAGCCCAATCCACAGGGATAGCCATACTGTTAACCACGTGCAGGTAAGTGATCATCACGATCATACCCATGGTGAACCAGTTCGACACATACATATGCGACGTGGTGCGAATCACGTTAGTCATCACATAGTTCAGACCATATGACAGCCAAACCACCGCAATCATAATATCTACCCACCATGGCAACTCAGCGTATTCCTTACCTTGAGACAAACCCAAAGGCAAAGTAATCACCGCGCAAACAATAATGGTTTGCCAGCCCCAGAAATGGAACCAAGCTAATTTATTGCTCCACAACTTCGTCGCACCCGTGCGCTGCACGATGTAATAACCTGTCGCAAACAAAACGTTACCGCCAAAAGCAAAAATCACCGCATTGGTATGCAGTGGGCGTAAACGACCGAACGTAATTTCGGCCATATCAAAGTTCAAAAACGGCCAAGCCAATTCCGATGCAACGTACACACCGATGAACGTACCGACCACACCAAAGATGACCGCTGCGATGGTGAACCACCGAACTACATCCATGTCGTACTTTACTGTTACTGATTTAGCATGAGCTTCCACAGTATCTCCTCCCAAGAGCAAGTTAAAAAACGATAGATTATTTATCTTCAGCAACAAGATAAATAATCTATCTCTGGCACTACCTTTTACAACCCCACAATGATGACATAGGAAACAAGGTCGCGTAAAGAAAAAATCATACTCTTTGCACGATACCCGCCTAAATTACTAGGAGATAAGCCTTTGTCGCATAGACGAAATATAACGGAATCAAGGCTTCAGCCTTTTGACTTAAATCAAGTCTGGTTAAGATAATACTCAATTAGTTTTTGCCAAACTCTTTGACTAAAATGTTTTGTCTACGACTCAAAGGCAAAATTTCTTCCACGTCGCGCAACTTGACCAACCAAGCACCGTCGTTCTCTCCCTCGCCTTTTTCAAATCCCACAATGGCACTTTTTGCCACTAGGCAATTACGGTGTACACGCACCATCAACGCTGAAAATTCTTTTTCTAAAGCCGTCAGCGATTCTTCAATGAGATATTCGCGTTGTGCGGTGCGCACCGTGATGTATTTTTGTTCCGCGCGCAAAAACAACACCTGCTCGATGGGCACTAAATGCACCTTGCCGCGCTCATGTATCGACAACTGCTTACGCGCCTCAGGCAGCAGCTCTTGCAATATCGCCGTTTGTATCGGTACGGCACTACGCGCGCGATTCAGCGCGTCAAACAGTCGCCCCAAACGTATCGGTTTCAACAAATAATCTATGGCGTGCAACTCAAAGGCTTGCAAAGCGTATTCATCGTAAGCGGTGGTGAAAATAATCACAGGAGGATGATCCAGTTTTTGCAAATGCCGCGCCAATTCCAAGCCATTCATTTCAGGCATACGAATATCCATCAGCACCACATCAGCAGGCGTTTCTGCCAGTTTATCCAAGGCTTCTTGCGGATTGCCCGCTTCGCCGACGATGTCTAATGCCAACTGATTATTGCAATCGCCTAACAATTCGCGCAGGCGATTCCGCGCGGGGATTTCGTCATCCACAATAAACACACGCAACGCTAATTCGATAGTGTTCATACAACTCCCTCCTGCAAATACGGCAAAGTGATGGTGATTTTATACGCATCACGCTGTGCTTCCACCGCATAACGCGCTTCCACATCAAACAACAACTCCAAGCGTTCGCGGATATTTTTCAACGCGAGCTGATTGCCCACATGCTTGCTGACATCGCTCGGCTGGCAAGGATTCGCAATCACCAGCTCAAGCTGCTTGCCTGCGCGCCGCACGCCTATGTTGATGATGCCACCCGCCGCCAAGGTTTCGATGCCGTGATACACCGCATTCTCCAACAACGGCTGCAACAACAACGGCGGCAGCAGCGCGTCCATCGCCGCTTCATCTATTTGCCAATGCAACTGCAAACGCTCGCCCAGACGCAATTTTTCCAAAGCTAAATACTGTTCGCTTAATTTAATTTCTTGGCGCAAGCCCACTAAATCCTGCGCCTCACTCATCGCCATACGAAACAAATCCGCCATATCTTCTAAGGCAGTTTCGGCTTGCTTGGGTTGTTTACGCACAATCGACAACACCGCGTTAATGGTATTAAACAGAAAATGCGGACGAATCAGCGCGCGCAACACTTGCAGGCGCGCATCGTGCAAAGCCTGCGATAAAACTTGCGCGCGCCAGCGAAAATAAAACAACAACATCTGACTCACTAAAATCGCCAACAACGCGTATTGCATGGCATCAAAGCGGCGGTCGTCATCGTCCACAGGCTCAAATAAATCACCACTGAAATTAAAAATAGCCAAGGTCAGCACCATCACCGCCAGACTAATTGCCAGACTAGCGTGCGCATAACTCAAGCGTTTTAACACTGGCTGCGCCAGCCACAACAGCAACATCGCCGACAGCAACACCGGCGTGAGCAAGCTCGCCGACTCAATCAAATGCGCCAGCACTTCCGCCCAATTACTACCATCTATTACCGCCTTAAATAAGGCAAAGGCGTTGCTCAGCAGCAAAATGCGTAATGCCACACCGAGATTTCTGAAATCAGGCAAAGCATCGGGATAGGCGTTTTGTTTTATACTGCGCGGTTTATTCATGGCGGAAAATCCTCGTGATTTTTTGCTGCTTTACTTACTTTGCGACGTACGCAAAACGCGCGAGATTCTGGACAAACAATGACAAACACACAAGATAAAAATACCTGGTCGGGACGTTTTAATGAACCAGTGGCGGAATTAGTCAAGCGTTATACCGCCTCAGTCGGCTTCGATCACAAACTCGCGCTGTTCGACATTCAAGGTTCACTCGCACACGCGCAAATGTTGAGTCAGTGCGGCATTATCGCCGCACAAGATTTGGCCGACATCCAACGCGGTTTAGCGCAAATCCAAACTGAAATTACCCAAGACAAATTCGACTGGCAACTCGACTTGGAAGACGTGCATCTCAACATCGAAAAACGTCTCACCACGCTAGTCGGCGATGCGGGCAAACGCCTGCATACGGGGCGTTCGCGCAATGACCAAGTTGCCACTGACGTGCGCCTGTATTTGCGTCATGCCATCGACGAATTGTTGCAACTCATCGCCGCCTTGCAAACTTCGATTTTGAATTTAGCCGAGCAACACACCACCACCATCATGCCCGGCTTTACCCATTTACAAGTCGCGCAGCCGATTAGTTTTGCGCATCACCTCATGGCGTATTTCGAGATGCTCAAACGCGATGCAGCACGTTTGCACGATGTGCGCGGACGCGTGAATCGTCTGCCTTTGGGCGCGGCTGCTTTGGCAGGAACGAGCTATCCGATTAAGCGCGAAATGGTGGCGGAATTATTGGGCTTTGACGGCGTGTGTGAAAATTCTTTAGATGCGGTTTCCGATCGTGATTTCGCCATCGAATTTACCGCTGCTGCCGCGTTAATCATGACGCATTTGTCGCGTTTTTCTGAAGAGCTGATTTTGTGGATGAGCCCGATGGTGGGCTTTATCGACATTGCCGATCGCTTTTGCACTGGCTCGTCCATCATGCCGCAGAAAAAAAATCCCGACGTGCCTGAATTAGTGCGCGGTAAAACAGGTCGCGTGAACGGCCATCTGATTGCCTTGCTCACCTTAATGAAAGGGCAGCCGCTGGCGTACAACAAAGACAATCAAGAAGACAAAGAACCTTTATTTGACACGGTTGATACGCTGACGCAAACCCTGCGCATTTACGCCGACATGATTACTGGCATTAAAGTCAAACCCGCCAAGATGCGCGCCGCCGCCTTGCAAGGTTACGCAACTGCCACCGACCTAGCGGATTACTTGGTGAAAAAAGGCTTGCCGTTCCGCGATGCACATGAAGCCGTGGCTTTAGCCGTACGGTTCGCCGAACAACAAGGCTGTGATTTGTCCGACATCCGCCTTGCCGAATTGCAAAAATTCTCCGCGCTGATAGACGACGATGTTTATCAAGTCTTGTCACTAGAAGGCTCACTCGCCAGTCGCAACCACATCGGCGGCACTGCGCCCAATCAAGTTCAAGCGGCGATTACGCGCGGGCGCGAGTATTTGGCGCAACGATAAACCGTAGCGAACAGCTTGAGGCAAGGAGTACGGAACGGAACGACCGAGGCATACCATTTAGGTAGCCGACCGAGTGACAACGAAGTTGCGGTGAAGCTCATGCGGCTACCGCGTGATGCTGGAGCCAAGACCGCACGACGCGGCAATCAAGTTGCGCAGTAGGTTTAGGCAAAAAAATGGGCAACCTTGCGATTGCCCTAATAGGAGGAGAGTATGAAAAGAGTTGTTGCCAACTCAGAACTTCAGCACTCGGAACGAACTATAACCATCCCTCTCCACAAAGCCTATATGCTTGAATGCCTATATACAACCGCCTAGGCAGCCAATGCCTGCTTCAATTCGCCGCTTTGATACATCTCGGTCATGATGTCTGAGCCGCCAACAAATTCACCCTTGATGTACAACTGCGGAATAGTCGGCCAGTTGGCGTAATCCTTAATGCCTTGGCGAATTGCCTCATCTTGCAACACATCCACAGTAAACAATTCCGTCACGCCTAACGCGTTCAAAATGCGTATCGCATTCGCCGAAAAGCCGCATTGCGGAAACTTAGGATTGCCCTTCATATACAGCACCACCGCGTGCGTGGTGACTTGTTCGTGGATGCGTTTTTGTGTGTCAGTGGTCATGGTAATTACCTGAATTAAACGGTCGGGAATTGTAGTGATTGCAGGGGGCATGCGTCAAGCACGATGCGTAACATTTAAGCGCAGCGGCGAGTTGGGAGATGTTGCTGTGGTAGGAGCTCGATTTATCGAGCGATGTTTTCAGTGTGACAATCGCCCGATAAATCGGCCTCCTACAGGTTTTGCGCTACCGCAAAATTTTGTGGGAGAAATGGGTTTTGTAGGAACTCGATTTATCGGGCGATAGCCTTGCATAAGCAATCGACGAAGCGATAAATCGCTGGTCGCTACTAAATCCGAGTTCTTACAGTTTCGTTTTTATTTGGGATGCGCATAGCGACGCACATGGGCTTTGGTGGCTAATGCCGCTTGATAGGCGGCAACAAAAGCAGCGATGTCGATCTTCAAAATGCTCGCCAACTCCATAAACTCGGCAAAATCCAAGCGGCGTTCGCCGCGCTCATACTTAGAAATAAAACTCTGCGGCTTATTCAAACTCGCCGCAATTTGCACCTGCGTCAGCCCCGAATCTTGGCGCGCGGCAATCAGCAGCGTGCGAAAAATATCGTATTGATGAGTGTGTAAGGAGCGGGACATGCCGCCAGAGTAATAACCCGTTGTAGGTTATCCTAAAACGGGTTATTCTTATCTAGTCATCGCGTAGCAAATCAGCGTGTTGACGAATCTTTCAATTAAAACTTTCAAGGGAAATAAAGCATGAAAAAAATCGCAATCGTTGCACTGTTGTCAGCTTGTATCGCTACGCCAGCTTTGGCAGACAACACAGGTAAATTTTACGGCGCAGTAGATTTGGGTTCAGTGTCGTATAGCAATGCTACTTTTGGTGGTCAGAACTCCACTACTGCATTTCCTAACCCAGGTGCATTCCGCTTCGCAGGTGGTTACAACATTACCTCTATGTTTGCGGTTGAAGCGGGTTACGCAATGATTGGCAGCTCGACTATTGACACTATCGGTGCTTTCACTGAGACGCTTAAATCATCCGCTTTAAGCGTGGCGGGTGTCGCCAATTATGCAATCAATGATACGTTTGGCGTATTCGGTAAACTAGGTTTTGCTAGCACCAAAGTTGATTACACATGCTCTAGTGCGGCTGGTAATTGTGGTGCTACCACGGCAGCGAACGGCTCTAAAACCAATCTGACTTTCGGTTTGGGCGGTCAATACAACATCAACAAACAATTCGCTATCCGCGCACAATACGAAGACTTCGGTAAAGTTAAGCTCACTCTTCCTTTCCTAGCCTCTGGTAGCGCGGATGTTGGTATCAAAATGGTTTCTGTAGGCGGCGTGTACAACTTCTAAATTTAACCTTTAGGGAGTTCATGTGTTAAACAGCGGCGGCTCACAATTTGAGCTGCCGTTTTAATTTTTTAGGAGCAACGAAATGCAATTCAAAAACTCAATCCGCTATGCCGCCATCGCTTGTCTAGCCTTGGTCATCACGGGCTGCGCGGGGATTACCCCTGAAGCGATGAAAGCAGCAACAGTCAACTATCATTTGCCGATGTTACCCAGCAATGGCAATGCTATGATTTATGTGGTTCGTCCTGCCAGTGCAAGCGGGGGTGCTGGGGTCGGTGGTATGTTCGGCAACTGGGCGCATTTGACGCGTTTCAATGTATTTCTGGATAACCAAGAGGATGGCTCAGAAATGGGTTACAACCGCTCCAGCGAATATGTGTATTTTGCCGTCCAACCAGGCGTGCATAAAATTTATTCCAAGGCAGAGAACTGGGCAGAAATCCAAGTCGATGCCAAGGCGGGAGACATAATTTTTATCCGACAAGAGCCTGCACTAGGCATCATTATGGCGCGCAACGATTTGTCGAGCTTGCAAGAGTACGAAGGCAAATATCACGTCAAAACTTTGACGCTAGGCACGATTCTTAAAAGCGAAAAGTAAGCCTGCCATAAGCGCAAAAAAACCGAGTTCGCTCGGTTTTTTTGCGTCTGAAGTTTGGGTTTTAGGTTTTGTAGGAGCGCGAATTTAGCAGCGACCAGCGATTTATCGCTTCGTCAATCGCTTATGCAAGGCTATCGAGCGATTTTTTAGCTTGCGCACCCGCCTGTTACGCGCTCAATTCCCGCTAAATCTCGTGCAGAAAAAACATTTTGAAAACCTGCTTGTTGCAAAATTTCGCGCACTTGTGCAGCTTGCTGGTAGCCGTGTTCAAACATCAGCCAGGCTTGCGGATTCAAGTGCTGCATGGCTTGTGTGGCGATGCGGCGGATGTCGTCTAAACCATCCGCACCTGATGCGAGTGCAGTGAGCGGCTCGAAACGCACGTCGCCTTGGCTCAGATGCACATCGGTGGATTCGATATAGGGCGGATTGGAAACTATCATATCGAATCGCTGTTGCGCTAAGGCGGCGAACCAATCGCTATGTAGCAAAGTGACGTTGTTGAGCTTTAAGGCGCGCTGATTTTCTGCCGCCACCGCTAACGCGCCTAGCGATGCATCCACCGCAATCACCTGCGCTTTGGGGCGCGCATGAGCAATGCTTAAAGCAATCGCGCCGCTGCCCGTGCCCATATCCAACAAACGATACACGCCTTGCTGAGGAATTTTTGCGAGGGCTAATTCGACCAGCAACTCGGTATCGGGACGCGGAATTAACGTCGCGGGCGTGACCTTAAAATTCAGCCCAAAAAATTCGCGTTCACCCAATAAATAAGCAATCGGTTCACCCTGCATACGCCGCGCCAAGAGCGCGTGATAACGCAATGATTCAGCATCATTCAAGATGCGTTCGGGATGCGTAAACAGATAGGCGCGATTGACTTGCAGCACTGCTTGTAACAGGCATTGAATTTCGATACGCGCGCTGCTGATGTCGAGATTCAGCGCAGCTTGCAGAGCGACGCTGTCATCACGAAGTAGGGAGTGGATAGAGGAATTCATGTGCGAAAAACTAAGCCCACATGTTTGTTTTGCATTTTTTCGTGTCGTTCGTGCTTTTCGTGGACAACGATTTTGACTTAGATAACATCCGCCGCCATCGCGGCGAGCTGTTCAGCTTGATGCTCCGCCATCAACGCGCCACTGAGTTCGCTAATGTCGCCGTCCATAATCGCGTCCATTTTGTATAGCGTCAGATTGATGCGATGGTCGGTGATGCGACCTTGCGGATAGTTGTAAGTGCGAATGCGCTCGGAACGGTCACCACTGCCGACCAAACTTTTACGCGTCGCGGCGATCTTGGCATTCTGCTCACGCACTTGCGCATCCATAATCCGCGCCGCCAGCACGCGCATCGCCTGTGCTTTGTTTTGATGTTGCGAGCGTCCGTCTTGACACTCGACCACCACACCAGTCGGGATGTGCGTGATACGCACCGCTGAATCGGTTTTGTTAATGTGCTGACCACCCGCGCCCGACGCGCGAAACGTGTCGATACGCAAATCCGAGGAATTCAAGACCACCTCATCCACGTCATCGACCTCAGGCATGATCGCCACGGTACATGCCGAAGTGTGCACACGACCTTGCGTTTCGGTGGCGGGCACACGCTGCACGCGATGCGCACCCGACTCAAATTTCAATACCGAATACGCACCCGTGCCGACGATGCGCGCGATGATTTCCTTATAGCCGCCCATCTCGCCAGCACTCTCAGAAACAATCTCGACCTGCCAGCGTTTGCGTTCGGCGAAGCGCGCATACATGCGAAATATATCGCCCGCAAATATCGCCGCCTCATCGCCGCCCGTACCCGCGCGCACTTCCAAAAATACGCTGCGTTCATCGTTGGGGTCTTTAGGCAATAACTGCACTTGCAAGTCGCTCGCCAACTGCGTTAAACGCGCATTCGCGAGCTTTAACTCGTCTGCGGCGAAGTCACACATTTCAGGATCCGCCGCCATTTCTTGCGCAGTGGCGATGTCGTCTAAACAGGCTTGATAGGCGTGATACAGCTCGACCACAGGTTCGAGTTCGGCACGCTCGCGATTGAGCTTGCGAAACGCGTCCATGTCTTTGGTGGCTTGTTCGGTGCAGAGCAACTCATTGACTTCGAGCAGACGCTCGGCGAGTTGCGCCAGTTTGGCGGCAATACTTGGATTCATTATTCTTCTTGATTGAGGTGATACAAGCGATGCACAACATCGAGAAAGGTTTCGCGCTCATTGCCATGCACTTGATTGAGCGCGTGCGTGGGCGCGTGCAAAAATTTATTGGTGAGTCCGCTGCTCATCGCCTCTAGCACTTTTTCAGCTGATTCGCCTTTTGCTAGCAGCTTGATTGCCTTGTCTAACTCGTGGCGGCGGCTGCGTTCGGCATGGTCACGCAAGGCGCGGATGGTCGGCACGACTTCGCGCGATTCCATCCAATGCACAAAATCCGACACTCCCGAATCAATAATCACTTCGGCTTCTTTGACCGCACCTTGACGCGCATCCATGCCATCTTTCACCACCTCGGCGATGTCGTCCATGCTGTATAAAAACACATCGGAAAGTTGCGCGACTTCAGCTTCCACATCGCGCGGCACCGCCAAATCGACAATGAATAAAGGTTTGTGCTTACGCAGTTTAAGTGCGCGCTCAACCATACCTTTACCCAAGATGGGCAACTGGCTCGCGGTACACGTCACGATGATGTCGTGCTGGGCTAATTGCTCAGGCAGTTCCGCCAACGTAATCGCCGTGCCATTGATGCGCCGCGCTAAAGTTTGCGCACGATCCAAAGTGCGGTTGGCGACCGTGATATGTTTGGGATTACGCGCCGCAAAATGCACCGCGTTGAGTTCTATCATTTCACCCGCGCCGATAAACAACACGCGCTGCTCAGAAATGCTAGGGAAAATTCGCTCTGCCAATCTCACCGCTGCCGCTGCCATCGACACCAAATTCGCACCGATTTCAGTTTGCGTGCGCACATCTTTGGCAACCGAAAAAGTGCGCTGGAATAATTTATGCAACAAAAACCCCATCGTGCCGGCTTGCTCCGCCTGACGCACCGCCTGTTTCATTTGCCCCAAAATCTGCGGCTCGCCCAACACCATAGAATCCAAGCCACTCGCCACGCGGAAAGAATGCTTGACCGCGAGTTCGCGCGGCAGCGTATATAAATACGGCTCAAGTTCTTTGCGCGGCAGTTGGTGATAGTGCGCCAGCCAATCTATGGCGTGATTGGGTTGCGCGGCATTGCAATACAGCTCCATACGATTGCAGGTGGACAAAATCGCCGCTTCTTTCGCCCCACCGTTCTCGACCAAATCGCGCAGCGCGTTCTCCATCCCGTCCACATTGAACGCGACTTGCTCCCGCACTGCCAAGGGCGCGGTTTGATGGTTAAGTCCGAATGCGTAAAGTTGCATAGCGTAGTTTTTAACTTATTTAGCCGCGTCTTCGCGTAAGGCGATTGCCTTGTCGGTGTTTTCCCAAGTAAAGCCTGGTTCTTCGCGACCGAAGTGACCATACGCTGCGGTGTTCTCGTAGATAGGACGCAACAAGTCGAGCATTTGCACGATGCCTTTAGGACGCAAATCGAAATGGCGCAACACCAATTCGGTTAGTTTCTCATTAGAAATTTTGCCCGTGCCGTAAGTGTCCACCATCACGCTGGTTGGTTTTGCCACGCCAATAGCGTAGGAAATTTGCACCAGACATTTGCTTGCCAAGCCCGCTGCGACAATGTTTTTTGCCACATAACGTCCTGCATAGGCAGCCGAGCGATCCACCTTGGAAGGATCTTTACCAGAGAACGCACCACCACCATGCGGCGCAGCACCACCGTAGGTATCGACAATAATTTTTCGACCCGTCAACCCGCAATCGCCTTGTGGGCCGCCGATAACAAAACGTCCCGTCGGGTTGACCAAGAAATTGATATTTCCTTTAATCAATTCTTTCGGCAACATCGGTTTGATGATTTCTTCAATCGCTGCTTCGCGGATTTGTTCCAGCGTCATTTCGGGGGCGTGCTGGGTGGACAGCACCACGGTGTCAATCGCAAACGGTTTGCCATCCACATATTTAATGGTGACTTGCGATTTCGCATCAGGACGCAGCCAAGGCAAGCGACCATCGTGACGCAATTGCGCTTGACGTTCCACCACGCGATGCGCCAAATAAATCGCCAGTGGCATCAGGGTTGGGGTTTCATCACACGCGTAACCAAACATCAGCCCTTGATCGCCCGCGCCTTGGTTCAAAAAGTCATCGGACGCTCTATCCACGCCTTGTGCAATGTCAGGACTTTGTTTGTCGTAAGCCACCAACACCGCGCAACCTTTGTAGTCGATACCGTAGTCAGTGTTGTCGTAACCGATGCGTTTGATGGTGTTGCGCGCCACTTGAATGTAATCGACATTGGCGGTGGTAGTAATTTCGCCCGCGAGCACCACCAAGCCTGTGTTGGTTAATGTTTCAGCCGCTACGCGCGCGTAAGGATCTTGCGTTAGAATCGCGTCCAAAATCGCATCCGAAATTTGATCCGCAACTTTGTCAGGATGACCTTCTGATACCGATTCAGACGTAAATAAATACTCGCTCATAACTAATTCCTCAACCACCAAAAATTTAAGGCGCGCATTGTAGCAAATAGTTCGCGCATCCACCCGATGACCTCATTCCTGTTCCGCACTTTATTCCGCTTACTCGCCCGCCTGCCCTTGCCAACCCTACATCGTTTAGGCACAGCGTTAGGCTATTTGAGCTATACCTTTTCTAAATCGTACGCCAGTCGCACCCAAGAAAACTTACACGACTCACGGCTGGTGCAAGACGGTCATCACTTCGCCGCGCTGCTCAAACAAACTGTTGCTGAAGCGGGTAAAAGCATCACGGAATTGGCGTGGATTTGGACGCGCCCACACGCTGAAGTCTGCGCGGCTGTGCAGCAAGTCCAAGGCTGGCAACATATTGAAAGTGCTCAAGCAGCGGGTAAAGGGCTGATTATTCTCACTCCGCATTGGGGCAGCTTTGAAATGATAGGCGCGTATGTCGGGCAGTATTTTGCCATCACGAATTTGTATCGCGCCCCCAAACGCGCTTGGATAGAAACACTGATGCGCAACGGTCGGCAACGCGGGCAAGCCAAGCTAGCCAGTGCGGATGTGAGCGGCGTGCGCACCTTGCTCAAAGCGCTCAAACGCGGCGAAGCCATCGGCTTATTGCCCGATCAAGTCCCTAGCAATGGCGAAGGGGAATGGGTGGAATTTTTCCATCGCCCCGCTTACACCATGACACTCAGCGGACGCTTGGCTCACAACAGCGGCGCGGCGGTGGTGCTGGCGTATGCCGAACGCTTAGCCGATGGCGCGGGCTATCATTTGCATATTCAACCGCTCTCATTGGACTTTGCGCAATCCGTGCCACTGCAAATCAATCAAGCCTTAGAGCAAGTCATCGCCACCGCCCCCGCGCAATACTTGTGGAGCTACAACCGCTACAAAGTCCCCAGCGGCGTTACGCCTCCAAACGAACTAACGACTAACGACTAACCACTTCTCTCTCACCATTTTTATGATGACTCGCCTCGCTGTTTTTATTTTTTGGTTGCTACATTTTTTGCCGTATCGCGCGCTGATTGCCATCGGTAATGGCTTAGGCGCGCTGCTATTTTTATTGGCAAAAGAACGCCGTCGCGTTGCCACAATTAACCTGCAATTATGCTTTCCAGAGATGCCAGAAACGGCGCGGGAAGCCTTAGTGCGCGAGCATTTCAAGCTGTTCACGCGCGGCGTGATCGAACGCTGCATTTTGTGGTGGGGCAGCGCGGCACGCATCAACAGCCTGATACGCGTGGAAGGCATCGAACATTTTGCGGCGATTAAAAATCAGCCTTCGATTTTGCTCACGCCGCACTTTGTCGGTATGGATGCGGGCGGGCAATGGATTGCGCAACACGCCGACACGGTGTGTATGTATGCCAATCAAAAAAATCAATATATGACCGCGCTGCTGCTGGAAAAACGCGCGCGTTTCGGCACGCAAAAACTCTATTCGCGCCAGCAAGGTTTACGCCCCATTTTGAAGGGGATGCGCGCCAATATGCCGTTTATTTACCCGCCCGATCAAGACCAAGGCATCAAAGACGGTGCGTTCATTCCCTTCTTCGGCGTGCCCGCCGCAACCATGGCGAGCCTGCCGCGTATCGCACAGATGACGGGCGCAAAAGTTGTGCCCAGCATCACGCGCATGACCGACACGGGTTATGTGCTGACGTTTTATCCAGCATGGGAAAATTACCCCAGCGGTGACGACATTGCCGATGCGCGGCGCATGAATGAATTTATCGAACAGCGCGTACTAGAAATGCCCGCGCAATACTTCTGGGTGCATAAGCGTTTTAAGACGCGACCCGAAGGCGAAGCAAAGTTTTATTAAACGCTGCTAGCCTGTGGGAGCGTGATTTATCGCGCGATAGCTGCATCAAAAACATCGCTCGACAAGTCGAGCTCCCACCTATCCCCCACCTGCTGCCTGCCAAGGACAACACTGAATGAAATATAAAGACCTGCGCGATTTTCTGACTCAACTGGAAAAAATCGGCGAACTTAAACGCATCAGCGCGCCGATTTCCACGCATTTGGAAATGACCGAAATTTGCGACCGCGTGCTGCGTACGCAAGGGCCGGCGATATTGTTTGAAAATGTCGCGGGACACACCATGCCCGTGTTGGCAAATTTGTTCGGCACGCCGCGCCGCGTGGCGTTAGGCATGGGCGAAGACGATGTCAGCGCGTTGCGCGAAGTCGGCAAACTGCTCGCGTTTTTGAAAGAACCCGAACCGCCCAAAGGACTGAAAGACGCGTGGGAAAAATGGCCAGTTTTGAAACAAGTGTTGACCATGTCGCCCAAGGTTTTGAGCCGCGCGCCGTGTCAAGATATTGTGTGGGAAGGCGACGCGGTCGATTTAGCAAAACTACCCATCCAACATTGCTGGCCGGGCGACGTAGCACCCTTGATAACATGGGGCTTGGTGGTGACACGCGGTCCTGCTAAAACGCGACAAAATCTGGGCATTTATCGCCAGCAAGTGTTGGGTAAAAACAAAGTCATTATGCGTTGGTTAGCACATCGCGGCGGCGCGCTGGATTTTCGCGATTATTGCGAAAAACATCCTGGTAAACCGTTCCCCATTGCTGTCGTCATTGGTGCCGATC
>JARCRQ010000067.1 GCA_029850585.1 Sideroxydans sp. | reverse complement strand
CCTCAGGGGTGTGCGGCGTGAGGCCGCAATCCTGTCCTTCGCAATTCATCAGCACGAATCGCGAGGCATTCCACAGCTTGTTGCAGAAGTTGCGATAGCCCTCGCAGCGTTGCATGTCGAACTTGATGTCGCGTCCAGGCGAGGCGAGCGAGGCAAAAGTAAAGCGCAACGCATCCGTGCCGAAGGCGGTAATCCCTGCGGGAAACTCTTTGCGCGTGCGTTTTTCAATTTTTTCGGCATCTTTCGGATTCATTAAACCCGTGGTGCGTTTTTTGACCAAGTCTTCCAGCGTAATACCGTCGATTAAATCAATTGGATCGAGCACGTTGCCTTTGGACTTGGACATTTTTTGTCCTTCCGCATCGCGGATTAAGCCATGCACATACACGTCCTTAAACGGAATTTTGCCAGTGATGTGTTTAGTCATCATCACCATGCGCGCCACCCAGAAAAAGATGATGTCGAAGCCTGTTACCAACACTGACGATGGCAAGAACTTTTGCACGAATTCGTTCTGCGCCGCGAAGGGTTTGCTCATATCCCAATCGAGCGTTGAGAACGGCCATAAGGCGGACGAAAACCAAGTGTCGAGTACGTCGTTATCGCGCGTTAATGTGCCTGTGTAACCTGCTTGAGCGGCGATTGTTTTCGCTTGAGCTTCGTCGGTTGCGACATACACTTTGCCGTCGTCGCCATACCAGGCGGGGATTTGATGCCCCCACCACAGTTGGCGAGAGATACACCAATCTTGAATGTTGTTGAGCCATTGGTTGTAAGTATTTACCCAGTTTTCTGGGTGAAATTTAATCTCGCCAGACGACACACATTCCAAGGCTTGCTCGGTGATGCTTTTGCCATTTTCGCTAGGCTTGCTCATCGCCACAAACCATTGATCGGTCAGCATCGGCTCAATCACTACGCCCGTGCGGTCGCCGCGCGGCACTTTGATTTTGTGTTTTTCCGCTTTCTCAAATACGCCAGCGATTTCTAAATCCGCCACGATTTTTTTGCGCGCCTCAAAGCGATCCAGACCACGATAAGCGGGAGGCGCTTGCTCGTAAATTTTGCCGTCCAGCGTCAACACGGAAATCATTTTCAGATTGTGACGTTGCCCAACCGCATAGTCGTTAAAGTCATGCGCGGGCGTAACTTTAACCACGCCCGTGCCGAACTCTTTATCGACATAATCGTCGGCGATGATGGGAATCGTGCGATTGCACAGCGGCAGTGCAACGTGTTTGCCGATGAGATGTTGATAGCGTTCGTCGTCAGGATGCACCATCACTGCCACGTCGCCCAACATGGTTTCGGGGCGTGTTGTCGCAACCGTTAAATGTCCGCTGCCGTCCGCGAGCGGATAGCGAATGTGGTACATAAAACCGTCTTCTTCTTCCTGCACCACTTCCAAATCCGACACCGCTGTGCCAAGTTTTACGTCCCAATTTACTAAGCGTTTGCCGCGATAAATCAAGCCTTCGTTAAACAGGCGGACAAATGTTTCGGTGACGGTTTTATTCAAATCCGCATCCATGGTGAAGCGTTCACGCGACCAGTCGGGAGAGGTGCCTAAACGACGCATTTGTTGCGTGATGGTGTTGCCCGAAAACTCCTTCCACTCCCACACTTTTTCGATGAATTTTTCGCGACCTAAGTCATGGCGCGACACGCCTTGTGCATCAAGCTGGCGTTCCACCACAATTTGCGTGGCGATCCCCGCGTGATCCGTGCCCGGTTGCCACAGCGTATTGTCGCCGTTCATGCGATGGTAGCGCGTCAGCGTATCCATCAAAGTTTGATTGAAACCGTGTCCCATATGCAGCGTGCCAGTGACATTGGGCGGTGGCAATTGGATGCAGAAATTTTCGGATTTATTCGCGTCTATAGCCGCGTTGAAATAGCCAGCAGCCTCCCATTTTGGATACCAGTAGGCTTCTACGGCTTTGGGTTCAAAACTTTTGGCGAGTTCGTTATTTTTTGCGTGTTCCATGAGGTTTTTGGGGGGCGATATAAAAAATAAAAACCTGCCAAGCAGCAGGTTGAGTGAGGTGGATTATAACAAACGATGGCTAAAAATTAAGCACGCTAGGGCTGATTCGAGTCGATTAAGTTGCGCAGCAAATCGGGCAGCTCGGTTTTTAATTCGGCAATGGCTAATTTTACCGCTTGGTGGTGGAGTTGCTCTAAATGGCGATTGAGTTTCTGGCTGAACACCGTTTCTAAATGCGCTTGAAAGTGCTGCAATAATACTTGCATTTGTGCTTCCGAAAATTCGCGGGGGGCGGCAACTTGGCGCAGCACAGGTATCGCCACCCCGCCTAGGGTTTCGGTCAGTATAGGCAAGTCATCAGGGTAGATGGGCTCGGTCATTGGGGCTTGTTAGATAAATCAAAATGACGCAATTCGTAGCCTCTATCGCGATAAAATTTGAAGCGCGCGCGACCGCGCAAACTATCCGCCTCATCGTTGCCGACAATTTCAATGACGCGCTCAAAGCGACTAAAAAAACTAGGTGTTTCAGCTTGCAAACTAATCAACAGTTGGTGATGCGGAAACTGCGTTTCAGACAATGCTAACAGCACAGGCGTGCGTTCGGCTAATTCATCATCTAGGCGGCAATGCGGAATAAACGAACTGGCGGGTTGCTGCCAAAGCAGCCGATTCAGCGCGTCACAATGTTGCGCGTCGGGCAGCGTAATCACCACCTTGAGCTGCGCTTGCATTGCCTTGTGACTCAACTGGCAAGCGGTGCGTAGCTTGTCGGGCGAGCCTGTATAAAAATCGACTTTGGTCACTTTTGATTGGCGCGATTGATGAGATATTGTGTGAGCAGCGGCACGGGGCGACCGGTCGCGCCTTTGTCTTTACCTGACTTCCACGCCGTGCCTGCGATGTCCAAATGCGCCCAGCGATAGTCTTTAGTGAAGCGCGATAAGAAACAGGCGGCAGTGATACTGCCACCCGCACGTCCGCCAATGTTTTGCATATCGGCAAAGTTGCTATCGAGCTGTTGTTGGTAATCGTCCCACAGCGGCATGTGCCACGCCTTGTCTTGCGTATATTCACTCGCGCTCAATAGCTCGCTGGCTAAGCTGTCGTCGTTGCTATACAAGCCACTGGCAACATGACCCAATGCAATCACGCACGCGCCCGTCAGCGTGGCAATGTCAATGACGCTATCGGGCTTAAATTTCGCGGCGTAAGTCAGCGCGTCGCACAACACCAAGCGACCTTCGGCATCGGTGTTAAGAATTTCGATAGTTAAGCCTGCCATACTGGTAACGATGTCGCCGGGTTTACTCGCCGCGCCATCAGGCAAGTTTTCACTGCTCGGAATAATCGCCACCACATTTAATTTTAATTCCATCGCCGCAATGGCTTGCATCGTCCCCAACACACTCGCCGCGCCGCACATGTCGTATTTCATCTCGTCCATTTCGGCCCCTGGCTTGAGCGAAATGCCGCCTGAATCAAAGGTAATCCCTTTGCCGACTAACACGATAGGAGCGTGTTTTTTATCGCCGCCGTTATATTCCAGCGTGATGAATTTGGCGGGTTCGCGGCTGCCGCGTGACACCGACAACAGCGAAAACATGCCGAGCTTTTCCATGTCTTTTTCTTCCAACACGGTGGCTTTGAGCGGATACGTTTTGGCGAGTTTTTTGGCTTGTTCGGCCAAATAAGTCGGCGTGCAAATGTTGCCAGGCAGATTGCCTAACATCTTGGTGAGAGTCATACCCTCTGCAATTGCCGCCGATTGCAACAGCGTAGTTTGTGCTGCGCTGCTAGGTTTTTCGGCGCAACCCAACACGATTTTTTTCAATGTGGCGACGGCACTCGGCGCGCTTTTTAAGTGGTCGCAACGAAATGCCGACTCCGTACCGAGCAGAATAATTTGCTTAATTTTCCATGCTTCATCGCGCCCTTTAACCGCTAAGTCGGTTAAATAAAGTGCGGCATCTTTGCACGGCGTTTTATGTAATGCAGCGAAGGTAGCGCGTACCACATCGAGAAACTGTTTGGTCGAAAATTCACTGGCTTTGCCTAAGCCCACCAGTAACACACGCTCAGCTGCGATGCCCGCCACGCGCGGCAATAGCAAAGTGGTAGCGAGTTTGCCCGTCATATCGTCTTGAGTAATCACGTCGCTCAAAGCGTTTTGCGCCGCTTTATCCAAAGTCTGCGCTGCCAGCGATAATTTGCCGCCCGCGAACACGCCGACCACCAGGCACGCGTTACGTTGCTTTTCCGAATTGCTTTGTTTTATGCTAAATTCCACATGCTGCTCCTCAAAAATTTGTTTAGTAAAGTCTTAATGCCCGATTATCCGCAATCTTCGCCTATAAAGTCAAAGCCTGTGCGCGCTGGAATTTTTCAGCGCGCTTTAATTCGTGAGTTTTTAAGCAATGGCACGCTGTTATTTGTGGTGTTGTTAAGCATTATCGTCATCAGTCAGTTGATCCGATTTTTAGGCGAGGCGGTGAAGGGCAAAATCGCCGTCGATGCGGTGCTGGTGCTGCTCGGCTTTAGTGCGTTAAATTATTTGGCAGTATTGCTGTCGATTAGCTTGTTTTTGTCGATTTTAATTTCGTTGTCGCGCGCCTATCGCGATAGCGAAATGGTGGTGTGGTTCGGCTCGGGCATCGCGCTCACGCATTGGATTAAGCCTGTGTTGTGGTACGCCTTGCCTGTGGTCAGCATGATTGCGATTTTGAGTTTTGGCTTGTCGCCTTGGGCATTACGCGCGGGCGAGGTTTATCAACACAGCTTAGAAATTCGCGATGAAATTAGTTCTTCTACGCCGGGCATGTTTCGCGAGTCTAAATCGGCAGATCGGGTTTATTTTGTTGATAACGTGCAAGCAGGCTCGAATCAAGTCAGCAACATTTTTGTCAAGAGTGAGCAGAACGGCAAAGTCAGCACTATGTTCGCCAAGCAAGGTTTGCAAGAAACGCAAGCCGATGGCGAACGCTTTTTAGTGTTGCTCAACGGCACGCGTTACGAAGGTGTGCCTGGGCAACTGGATTATCGCGTTGCCGCTTTTGAACGGTATGCGATGCGCATCGAACCCGCTGTCGAGCAGGTTACACAAATGAGCTTGAATGCCACGCCGACCTTGCAGTTGTGGCGTGATAGGCAGCCGAATACATGGTCGCAATTACAGTGGCGCATGGGCTTGCCGATTAGTGCCTTGCTGCTCGCTGTGCTGGCGATACCCTTGAGCTTCGTCAATCCGCGCGCGGGACGTTCGCTGAGTTTTATCACCGCGATGGTGCTGTATATGATTTATTACAACATGATTAGTGTGAGCAATTCATGGGTGGCGCAAAGCAAGGTTTCGCCTTGGCTGGGCGGCGTTGCCATCCATAGCCTGATGCTCGCCTTGGTGGTTGGCATGTTTATTTGGCGCACGCAGTTGCTTGCCTTGAATCGGATGTTGAAGCGATGAAATTATTAACCCGCTACTTAGCTCGCGAAATCTACGCCAGTATTGCGCTGGTATTTACCGCCTTGATTTTGCTGTTCGCCTTTTTGGACTTCGTCAACGAATTGAACGCCTTGGGGCAAGGTCAATATCGCTTGAGTTATGTTTTGATGTATGTGGGCTTAACCATCCCTGGGCGCGTCTATGAATTGTTTCCCGTCGCGGCTTTAATCGGCACGATTTTAGCGTTGGTGCAAATGGCGGTAAACTCCGAGCTGACTGTGTATCGCGCCTCTGGTGCATCGCTAGTGCAAATGCTAGTCGCACTCGGCAAAATCGCCTTGCCTTTAGTGCTGGTCTGTTTGGTATTCGGTGAGTTTGTCGCGCCGCCGAGCGAACATTTAGCGCAGCAACTACGCTTAAAAGCCAAAAATCTACAAGTCTCGGTGCAGGCGTTTCGTTCAGGCGTTTGGGTTAAGGACGACAATAGTTTCGTCAATGTTAAAAACGTCATGCCCGATAGCAGTTTGCTCAATTTGGTCATTTATCAATTTGATGAAAACTATCACTTACAAGCCATTTTGAATGCCAAACGCGCCAATTACAGCGAGCAAAAATGGCAGTTGGAAGAGGTGCAAGAAACGCGCTTTAGCGCGGCGCAAATTAGCATCAACAATTATCCCGTCAAGGCGTGGCTCACCGCGCTGAATCCCGAATTGTTTACGGTATTGTTGGTTGCGCCAGAGCAAATGTCGGGCTGGAATTTATATCAATACGTTAATCATTTGCGCGACAACCATCAGCAAACCGCGCGTTACGAAATCGCCATGTGGAGCAAGCTGGTTTACCCGCTGGCGGTGTTGGTGATGATGGTGCTGGCACTGCCATTCGCCGCGCATCATCATCGCTCTAGCGGCATCAGCACCAAGATATTTATGGGTATCGTGTTAGGCCTGTCATTTCATTTCTTCGGAAGGCTATTCGGCAGCTTAGGTGCGCTAAACAACTGGCCACCACTATTTAGCGCGAGTGCCATGACGCTGCTGTTTTTAATGATAGGTGTGACGATGTTGTGGAGGCGCGAGCGACGATAAAGGGGTTCGCTGGGGGGGGGTTACGGTTTGTTGCTTTGCTCCTGCTTGACCATGGCTTTTACCGCTTGCTTTTTTTCTTCGGGGATTTTGTTGAATGCTTGGTACTTGGCGCGCGCTGCTTCGCGTTGGCTAGGCGTTAATTTGCTCCAGGTGCTAAGGCGTTGTTGTACGCGCTGCTGTTCGTCTGGTTTAAGGTGTTGGTAGTGTTGCGCGACACCAAGTAAGCGTTTTTGCTGGATAGGGTCGAAGCTATTCCATTGTTGCGCTAGGGGCGCGAGTGCGCTTTGTTGTTGTGGGGTGAGTTGTTGCCAGTTATTGTTTGCGGCGTATGCGAATGAACTGGTAAGCAAGCATAGCAATGTCGCCGTTAAGTAGGTTGTTTTCATGTTGCGTTGAATCTGCGATTTATTTAATCAAGAAAAACTTCGATGGGCATTTCGTCGCTCAAAATGGCAATATCGAGCTCGTTGATTTGTTGTTCGTGTTGATGTTGCAATACGCCCCACGCGCTGATTAAAGTCGCGGCGACTAAGAGGGTGATAATCCATTTTTGCGCACGTGACGATACATGGAAGTGAAGTTGATGCCCGCTGCTCAAGGCTGCGCTTGCAATACTAACGCGTTGTTTAGTTAAAGCGGTTTGACGCGCAGCACGCAGTGCGCTGAGCGTGTTTTCATCAAGTTGCTGCGCACTTCGATTGAGCAGTTGCGCTATGGGCGTGGTATTTATTTTGACTGATTTGCTGTTCATGGTAATTCGACTCCTTGTTTTTTCAAGGTACTCGCCAAGGTGTGCGAGGCTCTGGAACAATGGGTTTTAACACTGCCTTCGGAACACCCCATGGCTGCGGCAGCTTCGGTGGTATCAAAGCCTTCCCAGTAACGCAGCAAGAAGGCTTCTCGTTGACGCATTGGTAGCGTTTGCAGTGCCGCCTCGATTTTTGTTAAAAGTTGTTGTTGGCTAAATGCTGCATCAGGCTGGGCGGGTGCGCTTTGATTGTCGTCATCCGTAAGCTTTTCTAAGGGGTCAAATTCTTCGTCTAATTGTTTGGATTGCAGGCCTGAAAATAGCGTTGTCCAAGCGTTGCGCACTTTTTGTCGTCGGTAGTAGTCGCGGATAGTGTTCTGCAATATGCGTTGGAACAACATCGGAAACTCTGCTGCGGGTTTGTCGCCATACTTTTCGGCGAGCTTAGACATTGCATCTTGGACAATGTCGAGCGCGCTGTGCATGTCTTGCACGGCATAGCAGGCTTGCTTGTAAGCGCGTCGCTCTACACTGCTTAGAAACTCGTTTAGTTCGGTTGGATTACTCAGCTTCGTCCCCTTGAGAAGGCGCGCATGGTAGCAAATTGCATCGTTGAGAGTGGGGCAAATATGCTAAAAATCATTTTTATCGCGACATTAGGTTGACCAAAACGCCGCCAACCTTTATCTTACGCGGTTCAATTATTAGCAAAATTTAGGGTATTGGTGATGGAATTAACAGGCGCAGAAATCGCGATTCGCTGTTTGCAAGAAGAGGAGGTCGAGTATTTGTTCGGCTACCCAGGCGGCGCGGTCTTACACATCTATGACGCGCTTTTTCAGCAAGATAAAGTCAAGCACATTTTGGTTCGCCACGAGCAAGCTGCGATTCATGCCGCCGATGGTTATGCGCGCTCGTCGGATAAAGTGGGTGTGGCGTTGGTTACTTCAGGTCCTGGCATTACCAATGCGGTAACGGGCATCGCTACGGCTTATATGGACTCGATTCCGATGGTGGTGATTAGCGGTCAAGTGCCCAGTCATTTCATTGGCGAAGATGCGTTTCAAGAGGTTGATGCGGTGGGCATTACCCGCCCGTGTGTGAAGCATAATTTCTTGGTGAAAGATGTTAAAGACATCGCCGCGACCATGAAAAAAGCTTTTTATCTAGCGAAATCAGGTCGTCCAGGTCCCGTGTTAGTGGATATTCCTAAAGATATTTCTAATCAAAAAACTGAATTTGTTTATCCCGATAGCGTCAGTATTCGCTCCTACAATCCAGTCGCAAAACTGGACGTGACACAGATTAAGCAGGCGATGCAGCTATTGCTAAGTGCGAAACGCCCGATGGTGTACGCGGGCGGCGGGGTGATTTTGTCGGATGCGGCGGCGCAGTTAACCGAGTTCGTCAAGATGACAGGGTTTCCTTGTACGAATACCTTGATGGGCTTGGGCGGTTATCCCGCCACCGACGCGCAATTTGTTGGCATGTTGGGCATGCATGGCACTTACGAAGCCAATATGTCCATGCAAAATTGCGATGTGTTGATTGCGATTGGCGCGCGCTTTGATGACCGCGTGATTGGTAACGTCGAGCATTTCGCGCAAGTGCCGCGCAAAATTATTCATATCGACATCGACCCGTCGTCGATTGCCAAACGCGTCAAAGTGGATGTGCCGATTGTGGGTGATTTGAAGCCTGTGCTGACTGAGCTGATTGCCATGTTGCACAACACTAAAGCGCGTGTAGACGCAGCAAGTTTAGCTATTTGGTGGAAGCAAATAGAGGCTTGGCGCGTTAAAGGCGGCGGCTTGCGCTACAAAAACTCCACAGAAATTATTAAGCCGCAATATGTGATTGAGACCATGTACAAAATTACCCACGGTGAGGCGTTTGTGACCTCGGACGTGGGGCAGCATCAAATGTGGGCGGCGCAGTATTACAAATTTGACCAGCCGCGTCGTTGGATTAACTCTGGCGGCTTGGGCACGATGGGCTTTGGTTTGCCTGCTGCGATGGGCGTGCAACTGAAAAATCCTGATGCGACGGTCGCGTGTGTGACGGGCGAAGGCAGCATACAGATGAACATTCAGGAGCTGTCCACCTGTAAGCAATTCCATCTGCCGATTAAAGTATTATCGTTAAATAATCGTTATTTGGGCATGGTGCGCCAGTGGCAGCAGTTCTTCCACGGCGATCGTTATTCCGAGTCGTACATGGATGCCTTACCTGATTTTGTGAAATTAGCCGAAGCCTATGGTCACGTCGGGATGCGCATTGAAAAGCCCTCGGATGTAGAGCCAGCCTTGATAGAGGCATTTGCGCGCAAAAAAGATTTGGTGTTTATGGACTTCCAAACCGACCCGAAAGAAAACGTATTCCCTATGGTGCCAGGCGGTAAAGGCTTGTCTGAAATCGTGTTGTCGGAGGACTTGTAATGCGCCACATTATTTCTTTGCTGATGGAAAACGAAGCGGGTGCATTGTCGCGGGTGGCAGGTTTATTTTCGGCGCGTGGCTACAACATTGAGTCGCTCACGGTTGCTCCTACAGAGGACGCAACGCTGTCGCGCATGACCATCGTGACGCACGGTTCGGATGCGGTGATTGAGCAAATCACCAAGCAATTAAACAAGCTGATAGATGTCGCTGCCGTGATGGATTTGAGCGAAGGCGAGCATTTAGAGCGCGAATTGATGTTGGTGAAAGTACGCGCCGAGGGTGAGGCGCGTGAAGAGCTCAAGCGCATGGCGGATATTTTTCGCGGGCGTATTTTGGATGTCTCGGATCACACCTACACTATTGAGTTGACTGGCACGCGTGCCAAGTTGGATAGCTTTTTGCAAAGCATCAATCACGATTTGATTTTGGAAACCGTGCGTACGGGCGCGTCAGGGATTGGGCGTGGCGAACGTATTTTGAAACTGTGAAATAGTCGATAGCAGTTAGTCGTTCGTTGCCAGTCCAAAACAGCGCAGCGATAACACCAACTCATCGCTAACAAGCAAAAACTAGCACCGAATTTTATTTTTAATTTTTTAACGAAAGAGTACACCATGAAAGTTTATTACGACAAAGACGCAGACCTCTCCCTGATTAAAGGCAAAAAAGTAACCATCGTTGGTTACGGTTCACAAGGTCATGCCCATGCGCAAAATTTGCGTGACTCAGGTGTGAACGTTACGGTTGCATTGCGTAAGAGCGGCGCGTCATGGAAAAAAGCCGAAGGTGCTGGTTTGCAAGTCATGGAAGTGGCAGCAGCAGTTAAAGCAGCGGATGTCGTGATGATGTTGTTGCCTGATGAAAATATCCCTGACGTGTACAACCATGATGTTGCCCCTAACATGAAGGCTGGCGCAGCATTGGCGTTTGCACATGGCTTCAACGTGCATTACAACCAAGTTGTGCCTCGCGCGGATATCGACGTGATTATGGTTGCGCCTAAAGGTCCTGGTCACACGGTGCGTTCTGAATACCTCAAAGGCGGTGGCGTACCGAGCTTAATCGCCGTGTATCAAGACGTTTCAGGCAAAGCACGCGACATCGCGTTGTCTTACGCAGCAGCCAACGGCGGCACTAAAGGCGGCGTAATCGAAACCAATTTCCGTGAAGAAACTGAAACGGATTTGTTCGGCGAACAAGCCGTGTTGTGCGGTGGCGCGGTGGAATTGGTCAAGGCAGGTTTTGAAACATTGACAGAAGCTGGTTATGCCCCTGAGATGGCTTACTTCGAATGTCTGCACGAATTGAAATTGATTGTCGATTTGATGTACGAAGGCGGTATCGCCAACATGAATTACTCAATTTCAAACAACGCAGAGTATGGCGAATATGTAACAGGCAATCGTGTGATTGCAGACCAAGCGCGCGCGGCAATGAAAGAATGTTTGACCAACATCCAAAACGGTAACTACGCCAAACAATTCATTTTGGAAGGTCGCACCAACTATCCAGAAATGACTGCGCGTCGTCGTTTGAATGCTGAACATCCTATCGAAAAAGTTGGCGCGCAATTGCGTGGCATGATGCCTTGGATTAGCAAAAATAAATTGGTTGATCAGTCTAAGAACTAAGCAACCAGTCGATAGTTGGTAGTTAAAAGTCGCTAGTTGTTAGTTAAGGTTTTCCCTTTAACTAGCACTGGCGATTTTTCTTTCGGAACACTGAATAATTTTGTAAGCCACAGGTGAGCACGATGGATGAATTCAATACACGCAAGCCGATGACGTTGCGCAAGCGCGGCATTTATTTGTTGCCTAATTTGTTTACCACAGGTGCGTTATTCGCGGGCTTTTACGCGATTGTGCAAGCGATGAACGGCAAGTTTGAAATCGCCGCTGTGGCGATTTTTATTGCCATGGTATTGGATGGTTTGGACGGTCGCGTGGCGCGCATGACGCATACCCAAAGTGAGTTTGGCGCGGAGTACGACAGCTTGTCCGATATGGTTTCGTTCGGCGTTGCACCCGCGCTGGTGGTGTATGAATGGGCGTTGAAAGACATGGGTAAATGGGGCTGGTTTGCCGCGTTTATTTATTGCTGCGCCACGGCGTTGCGCTTAGCCCGTTTCAATACCAACATCGACGTGGTCGATAAGCGTTACTTCCAAGGTTTACCCAGCCCTGCTGCGGCCGCCTTGGTGGCGGGCTTTGTGTGGGTGATGTCGGATGTCGGTTATACGGGCGAACAGGTACGCTTCTTGGCGGCCGCGATGGCAATTTTTGCAGGCTTAAGCATGGTGAGCAACTTACCGTTCTACAGTTTCAAAGATTTCAATATGCGTAAAAGCGTGCCGTTTTTGGCGATTTTTTTAGTCGCACTCGGCTTCTTGTTGGTGTTTAGCTATCCGCCGGGTGTGTTGTTCGGCTTGTTCCTAATCTATGCCTTGTCGGGTTTTGTTATGTGGCTGGTACGTCGTCGTAGTCGCGAATTAAATTAAGAAAGCATTAAAAAATGAGTAGTAATCAGTTAATTATTTTTGATACCACGTTGCGCGATGGCGAGCAAAGTCCAGGGGCGGCGATGACGCGCGAGATGAAATTGCGCATCGCGCGCCAACTCGAAAAGCTCGGCGTGAATGTGATTGAAGCCGGTTTTGCTGCCGCCAGTCCTGGTGATTTTTTAGCTGTGCAAGCGGTCGCTGAAGCGATTAGCAACTCGACCATTTGCTCACTCGCGCGCGCTAGCGAGAACGATGTGCGTCGTGCCGGTGAGGCGATTAAACCCGCCAAATCGGGGCGCATCCACACCTTTATCGCGACCAGCCCCATCCACATGGAGCACAAGTTACGCATGAGTAAAGAGCAGGTATTGGAGCGCGCCGTGCAAGCGGTGAAATGGGCGTTGGAATACACCGACGACGTGGAGTTTTCTGCCGAAGATGCGGTGCGTTCCGACATGGATTTTTTGGTGCAAGTATTTGATGAAGTCATCAAAGCTGGCGCGAAAACTTTGAACGTGCCCGACACGGTGGGCTATTCGATTCCCTTTGCGTGGGGCGAACGTATGCAGCAATTGATTGCGCGCGTACCCAATTCCAACAAGGTAATTTGGTCAACGCATTGCCATAACGATTTAGGTTTGGCGGTGGCAAATTCTTTATCCGCCGTGTTGAACGGCGCGCGCCAAGTGGAATGCACCATCAACGGCTTGGGTGAACG
>JARCRQ010000066.1 GCA_029850585.1 Sideroxydans sp. | reverse complement strand
GGTTGGAGGGTTGTAGCTTGCAAGTCAAAGGCGATACTTTTTACAATCCCAAAATTGACAATAGATTTTGCAAAATCATTAATTTTTTTGTTTAAAATAATTAGTAAAAGTGGCGCGACCACAACAAGCGCGGCGACCACTTTCATTATTTCAATTGAAACACCAATTTTTTGAAGGATTGCGAGTGCAACAATCCCAACAACTACAACAAAAATTGAACCAAAAAACGCGATGGCGACCGTCATAAATGAGATCAGCAAATTGCTGTCTTCATTCATTTCTTCCCACATTTTTTTGGCGTTGTTCATACTTCTCATTATCTATATATTTTCTTTCTATACAAGTTTTATTTTACCCAACTCATTGATTTTACTTAAAGTATCCGATAACTATTTATTGATACTTCAAACATTCCAATGTTTGCAAGGCTTCCAGCTACGTTCACCCTCCCAAACTTTTTTCACTATCCCTAAAAATAATTTTTATTTTCGGGCGCGCCAAAGTCCCGCGCGGGGCAGAAGCGCGCAGCGGAAGGCTTGAAAGCCTTGCTGGTATTGGGTTGCAGGGGTTTGTTAGTGCCGCAAGTGTGCGGCAAAAACAACTTGATTATTTGTATCATTATTGGTACATTGACGTGATGAACAAACCGATACTTGATACCCTGTTTTTTAAAACAATTGGCGGCACTGAACCAGTTCGCGATTGGCTGAAGGAGTTGCCAGCAAAAGACAGGAAGACGATAGGCGAAGATATTAAGACTGTGCAATTTGGCTGGCCGCTGGGTATGCCGCTAGTCCGCAAGATGGATACTGACTTGTGGGAGGTACGCATACATCTTGAAAATCGTATTGCGCGAGTGTTGTTTACGGTTGTAGTCGGCAAGATGGTTTTATTGCATGGCTTTATTAAGAAGTCGCAAGCAACACCAGCATCTGATTTGAAACTAGCAAAAGATAGAATGAGGAGTTAATAATGAAACCTGAAAACATGGGTAGCCGTTTTGATGATTTTTTAGCTGAAGAAGCTATGCTTGACGAGGTAACAGCGGTCGCCGTTAAGCGAGTTATCGCATGGCAAATTGACCAAGAAATGAAAGCGCAAAAGCTAACTAAAACAACGATGGCGAAGAAGATGCACACTAGCCGCGCCGCACTCAATCGCCTTTTAGATGAAACGGATACAAGCTTGACGCTAACCACTTTATCGAGCGCAGCATCCGCGCTTGGCAAAAAGTTCCGTATTGAGCTAGAGGCCGCTTAATCAGCTAAACATAAGTCAAAAACTAGCCTAGTTTTTCGCCAACTTCTTCGCCAAGTCCTCGGCTTGTAAGTGAGTGTACCGTTTTAGCATTTGTAATGTTTTATGTCCCGAAATTGAGGCCAGTTCCAACACGCTAAAGTCGCCACGCTCAGCCAGGCGCGATAGAGCTTCGTGCCGTAAGTCATGGAAAGTAAAATCGTCAATGCCAGCACGCACCACCGCAGCATGAAAGACATGATATAGCGTCATCCTTTGCACTGGCAGCACTAAGCCCCCGATGCTGCGCGGAAGTGCCGCCAAAATCGCAAGGGCGCGAGGTGATAGCGGCACGGTGCGCGCTTCGCCGTTCTTAGTCTGCGGCAGGAATGCAAGGCTGCGTTTGGTGTCTATATTTTTCCATAGCAAGCCTAATAGTTCCCCTTGGCGCATACCACTTTCAACGGCTAATTCAACGGCGGGCCACAGGTAAATGTTGCGGCTGGCTTTGCACTCTGTAACGAATTTAGTCCATTCCTCCGCATCAAGTCTGCGGTCGCGAGATTTTGACTCCGAAGGCTTTCTGATTTTTAGAACGGGGTTGCCCCTAGGCAGTGAAATCCCACATTCAATTTCCCCAAAATTCAGAATTTTGGAAAGCATGAAAAGTTCTTTACGCACCGTGCTATCTTTAACCAGCTTCAAACGATCCTCACGGTATTTGCTGACCAGCTTTTGATCCAGCGCAGCCAGAAAACGCGCACCAAGATGGGTTTTGAGGTGTTGGCACTGATAACGCCACGACTCTTTATTATCTTCACGAACTCGATAATGGTGGGGCGCGAACTCTTTAACAAATCTATCGATCAATTCTGAAAGGGTGGTGGACTCAGATTCCGAGGCGTTTGTGTAAACACCGCGAACCATCTCTGACTCTTTTACTTTCGCCCAGTTTTCTGCATCAACTTTAGTATCAAAAGTTTTCGTGATCGGTTCAAAGCCTTTTTTTCTGATTTGGGCGTGCCATTGGAATTCGCCTTTTTTTCTGATTGTCGCCATAATGCGCTCCTTCGTTGTGCCAGAATTGTGCCAATAATTGATTTTTTGATTTTAACACAACCTTTAAGTATTGATATTAAAGGATTTTACTGATTTGTATTGCTCGTCTGGAAAGCGTGTTTGGGATAATATCCCAACGGGGGTTCGAATCCCCCCTTCTCCGCCAATTACATTTTTTTGCTTGTAAAATAAACAACTTATAAGATAAACAAAAATGGTGCTGATACAAAGAAGTGATACAAACCTAAAACGGTGTATCACTTTTTTTATGTCTATCAAGCTGGCAGACGATAAATACGATTCGCTATGAGACCGAGCCAATGTCTAATTTCCACGCCTTAGTTCCCGCCGCAGGTTTTGGTGCGCGCATGGGGCACGAATTGCCTAAGCAATATCTGCCTTTGGCGGGGCAGCCGATGATTGCGCACGCACTTGCAACATTGTGCGCCTGTGAGCAAATCAGCCGCGTGTGGGTGGTGTTATCACCTGAAGATACGCAATTCCGGCACTACGACTTTTCACGTTTTGGTGACAAATTGCAGCCTTTGTATTGTGGCGGGACGAGCCGCGCCGAATCAGTATTGAACGGTTTGTTGGCGGCGGACATTGATGCGGATGATTGGCTATTGGTGCATGACGCAGCAAGACCTTGTTTGACACAAGCGCACCTACACAAACTCATTAGCGAACTCAAAAATGATGCGGTCGGCGGCTTGTTGGCGGTGCCCGTTGCCGATACCTTAAAGCGCGCCGATGGCGTAGCACGCGTGTTGCGCACCGAAAGCCGCGCCCAACTCTGGCAGGCGCAAACCCCGCAAATGTTTAGAGCGGGAGTGTTGGCGAGAGCTTTGCAGCAATGCCCAGACGTGACCGACGACGCATCCGCCATCGAGGCATTAGGTTTACAGCCCAAACTGGTGGCGTGTGACGCGACTAATTTCAAAGTGACTTATCCGCAGGATTTATTATTGGCGGAATTGTTAATCAATCAGCCCCGCTAACCCACCCTAAAAAAGGCAAACAAGATGCGTATCGGACAAGGATTTGACGTTCACCAATTAGTTGCAGATCGGCCGCTCATCATCGGCGGCGTGACTATTCCGTATGCGAAAGGCTTGCTCGGACATTCTGATGCGGATGTGTTGTTGCACGCGATTTGCGACGCGCTATTGGGTGCGGCGGCGTTGGGCGACATCGGCAAACACTTTGCTGACACGGATGCTAAATTCAAAAATATCGACAGCCGAATTTTGTTGCGCGAGGTGTTGAAATTAGTGCGCGCGCAAGGTTTTCGCATCGGCAATGTGGATGCCACCATCATCGCGCAAGCCCCCAAAATGGCTCCGCATATTGCGCAAATGGTGGCGCATATCGCCGCTGATTTAGAGGTGCCAATCAACGCAATCAATATCAAAGCTACCACCACTGAACAGCTCGGTTTTACTGGGCGCGGCGAGGGTATCGCGGCACAGGCGGTGGTGCTGTTGTTCGCCAATTAACATGAAAATTCTCGCGCTCGAAACCTCCACGGAATACTGCTCAGTCGCACTCAATCTCGATGGCATCGTCAGCGAGCAATTTGAATTGGTCGGACAAAAACATTCGGAATGTTTAATCGACATGGTCGCCAGCGTATTGCGCGCTGCCAACGTCAAACTCGCCGAGTTAGATGGCATCGCGTATGGCATGGGGCCAGGTTCGTTTACGGGCGTGCGTATCGCCTGCGGCGCGACGCAGGGTTTGGCGTTGGGGGCGAATCTGCCCGTGTTGGGCGTGGTGACTTTGCTCGCCTTGGCGCACGCGTCGGGACACAGTAAAGTCATCACGGCACTCGATGCGCGCATGGGCGAGATTTATCACGCGGCGTATGAATTGCGCAATGGCGAGTGGCACACGGTGAGTGAGCCGTGTTTTTGTAAAGCTGCGCAAGCCCCCGTGTTAGCAGGGCAAAACTGGTTTGGCAGCGGCTCAGGATTCGCCGCGTATGCGGATGAGTTAGCGCAGCGTTACGCAGGGCAATTAGTTGGCACGGATAGCGCGGCAGTGCCGCGTGCGGCAGCGATTGCCGAGTTGGCGGCACAGGCTTTTGCGCAAGGTAAAGGCGTGGATGCAGCCCTCGCGCAGCCGCTCTATGTGCGTGACAAAGTGGCGTTAAAAACCCTTGAGCGTGAAGCGATAGCACAGGCAAAACTCGATGCGTGACATGACCTTGAGCGATGTCGCGGCGGTGTGCGCGATTGAACAGCAGGTGCAGCCCCAGCCGTGGACGGCGGGCAATTTTAACGATGCTTTAAGGTGTGCTTACCGTTGCGTGCTGGATGAGATTGATGGCGTAATCGCCAGCTACGCGGTGCTGATGCCTGTGCTAGATGAAGCGGAATTATTGACCATCGCAGTCGCACCGACTCAGCAGCACAAAGGCTTAGGACGCTTGATGTTGCTTGATATTTTGCATTGGGCGCAGACACAAGCTATGCGCCAAATTTTTTTGGAAGTGCGCGTGTCAAACGTGCCTGCGATTGCCTTGTATCGTGCCACGGGCTTTGTCGAAATTGGGCGGCGGCGCGGCTATTACCAACATGGCGACGAGCGCGAAGACGCGCTGTTGATGGCGTGTGAATTAAAAGGAGAGGCGCATGGATAGAAACGAAGCGATGTTGCGTGAGTTAAATCTTTATCCTCAATGGACGTTGCGCGCGCCTGCCGTCGAGCCTGTCACTGTTGCCGCAATAAGTCCGACCTGCTTGCCTGACCTAGCCGCTCCTGAGCCAATTGAAGCAGCTGCTGTACCGATGGCAGCGGTGCTCAACAAGGCGGCGAGCGACGCTCATAAGCAATTTAATCCAGCGACGCAATTTAATTCAGTTGAGGCGCAAATCATGACCACCGCAGCCAGTGATGAGGTGGGCGATACGCTATTTAGCCCCGCCCAAACTTGGCCTGAACTCAAAGCGCAAGTGCGCGATTGTCATCTGTGTGGCTTGCGTGCCGGCTGTGCGCAGACGGTATTCGGTGGCGGCGATGAGCAGGCAGATTGGCTATTCGTGGGCGATATGCCCAGAGGCGACGAAGCGTTACAAGACGAGGCTTTCACAGGCGAGGCGGGGGCTTTGCTCGACAATATGTTAGCGGCGATGCAACTGGCGCACGGCAAAAATGTGTACCTCGCCAACGTGGTGAAATGTCGTCCTC
>JARCRQ010000065.1 GCA_029850585.1 Sideroxydans sp. | reverse complement strand
GTTTTGACTTGAATGACACGCCTGCAACGGCTGCCTCGACTCCAGCAAGTGACTTTAATGAAGTTGCCACCAAGCTAGATTTAGCCAAGGCTTATCAAGAAATGGGCGACAACGTCGGCGCGCGCGAAATTCTCGATGAGGTGATGCGTGAAGGTAATGCCGCACAACGAGACACCGCGCAGATGTTGATTAGTCAGCTCGCTTAATTGTTGCAAGCAAAACCAGCGGCAGCTCGTAGGGGCTGCCGTTTTTTTTGGAGCAAATGATGCGCATTCATCCCGCACTGCCAATCGCTATCTGGTGCTTGTTAGTGGTAGTAATGCAGCGATTGCCACTGCTGCCACTATGCCTCGTGACTAGCCTCATAGTGGTTGTGAGTGGCTATGTTGCCGCGCCTAAGCTCAAGCAACTCTTGCGGCGCACACGTTGGATTTTTCTGACCTTGTTGTTGATTTACGCCTATGCCACACCTGGTTCAGCGTTGTGGCATAGGCTGGGGGATTGGAGTCCCGTGCGTGAGGGCGTGCAAGAGGGCGCGGCGCAATTACTAAAGCTGTTAGCTGCGCTCGCCAGCTTGGCAATTTTGTTGCACAAGTTACCGCGTGTGCACTTGATTGCTGGCTTGTACAGCCTGTTGACCCCGCTCAAATTTTTGGGCGTATCGCGTGAGCGGTGTGCGATACGTTTAGCGTTGACCTTGCATTACGCTGAAGTCGCGATGTTGCGTAAAAATACGCATTGGCAAGATGCCTTGCAGCATTTATTTGTGCCACACGCCGCTGTATTAGCACCGCTGCACTTACCCTTGCAAGCGATGACGAAACTGGATGTCGCTATCAGCGTCGTGTTAGCTTTATTCGCCTTAGGATTGATATTGACATGAGAATTGCGTTAGGCATCGAATATGACGGCAGCCCTTATTGTGGGTGGCAAAGTCAAGCCGTAGGATTGACCGTACAGGACACTTTACAAGCCGCGTTGAGCGCGATTGCGGGTGAAAAAATTAGCGTGATGGCGGCGGGGCGTACTGACACGGGCGTACATGGCATTGAGCAAGTCGTGCATTTCGATACCACCGTCGAACGTCCTGTGCAAGCCTGGGTGCGCGGCGTAAACGCCTTGTTGCCGAACAGTGTGGTGGTGCGCTGGGCGCATTTCGTTAGTGATGATTTTCATGCGCGCTTCTCGGCGCAAGGTCGCAGCTACCGCTATTTTTTGCTGAACCGTAGTACGCGTACTGCCTTACATGCGGGCAAAGTCGGCTGGTTCCACGCGCCGTTGGATTTGGCTGCGATGCAGCAAGCCGCAAATAGTTTGCTAGGCATACACGATTTCAGCGCGTTTCGCGCCGCGCAATGTCAAGCAAAATCGCCCATCAAAACTTTGCACCAACTCGACATTTCTCGTGAAGGCGAGATGCTGATTTTCGATGTTGGTGCAGATGCGTTTTTGCATCATATGGTGCGCAATTTAGTCGGCTGCTTGGTTTATGTCGGCAAAGGAAAATATCCCGTCGAGTGGCTGGCAGAAGTGCTGGAAAGCCGTGACCGCAAGTACGCCGCGCCGACTTTTTCACCCGATGGTTTGTATTTACGGCAGGTTAAATACGATGCGCAATGGGGCTTGCCGCAGCTTGAAAAATTATCAGGAGATGAGCTGTTATGACGAGAGTAAAGATCTGCGGCATTACGCGCGTGCAAGACGCGCTGGCGGTGGCGCACAGCGGGGCAGATGCGATTGGACTGGTGTTTTATAAACCGAGTCCGCGCTGTGTGAGCATCGCGCAAGCGGTGCAGCTAGCCCGCGCGCTGCCGCCGTTCGTTACCACAGTTGGATTATTTGTCGATGCGGATGCGGCTTTTGTGCGCGAAGTGTTGGCTGCCGTGCCGTTGGACGTGTTGCAATTTCATGGCGATGAGTCGCCCGACTATTGTGTGCAGTTTAATAAGCCTTATCTCAAAGCAATCCGCGTTAAAGAGGGAGTGGATTTGCTACAATGCGCGGCTGATTTTTCCAGTGCGCAAGGTTTGCTGTTAGATGCCTTTGTGGCAGGCATACCGGGTGGCACGGGAGCTGTTTTCGATTGGTCGTTAATCCCTCAAAATTTGCCGTTGCCCGTGATTTTGTCGGGCGGTTTAGATGCTGATAACGTCGCCGCCGCCATCCGCCAAACGCATCCTTACGCGGTGGATGTGTCCAGCGGTGTAGAGGTCAGTAAAGGCATCAAAGACGCGAGGAAAATCGCTGCATTCATTCAAGAGGTTAAACACTGTGAGTTATAACTATCCCGACCTAAGTGGTCACTTCGGTCAATTTGGCGGCACCTATATGGCGGAGACGCTGATACCTGCTGTGGAAGAGTTGGCGGCGCAGTATGCGCATTACCAACACGATGCTGAGTTCAAAGCCGAATTAGCTTATGAATTGAAGCATTACGTCGGTCGTCCCAGCCCGATTTATCACGCCAAACGCTTGTCGCAACACTTAGGCGGCGCGCAGATTTATTTGAAGCGCGAAGATTTGAATCACACTGGCGCGCACAAAATTAACAGCGCAATGGGACAGGCGTTGCTGGCAAAACGCATGGGAAAAAAGCGCGTGATTGCGGAGACTGGCGCGGGTATGCACGGCGTGGCGACGGCGACGGTGGCGGCGCGTTTTGGTATGGAATGTATTGTGTATATGGGCGCGGAAGATATTCATCGTCAAGCACAAAACGTGTTTCGCATGAAGCTGCTGGGTGCGACCGTCGTGCCTGTCGAGAGTGGTTCTAAAACGCTGAAAGACGCGTGCAACGAAGCGATACGCGACTGGGTCACCAATGTCGAATCGACGTTTTATATTTTTGGTACAGCCGCAGGCCCGCATCCGTATCCGATGATGGTGCGCGATTTCCAAAGCATCGTCGGTACGGAAGCCAAAATACAAATGCCCGAAATGGTTGGTCGTCAGCCCGATATTTTATTGGCGTGCGTGGGCGGCGGCTCGAATGCGATTGGGTTGTTTTATCCGTACATCGACGTGCCCAATGTGCGAATGATAGGCGTGGAAGCTGGCGGTTACGGCATCGCGTCGGGCAAACATGCAGCACCCTTGACTGCCAATGCCAAGGTCGGCGTGTTGCACGGCAACAAAGTGAATTTGATGCAAGACGAGAACGGGCAAATTATTGAGACGCATTCGATTTCAGCGGGCTTGGATTACCCCGGTGTCGGTCCTGAACATTGCTTATTGAAAGACATTGGGCGCGCCGAATACGTTGCCATCAATGACGACGAAGCCATCGCCGCTTTTGACGCACTATGTCGTTTCGAGGGGATTATTCCCGCGCTGGAATCTAGCCACGCACTGGCACATGCGATGAAAATCGCACCGACCATGAGCAAAGATAAAGTGTTGTTGGTGAATCTTTCTGGGCGTGGCGATAAAGACATGCAGACCGTGGCAAAGGTGAAAGGCATCACGCTATGAACCGCATCGACATCCGCTTCGCCTCCCTCAAGCAACAAAACCGCAAAGCTTTAATTCCCTTTATCACCGCAGGCGATCCGTCGCGCGAAATGACTGTGCCGTTGTTGCACGCCTTGGTCGCGGCGGGCGCGGATGTGCTGGAACTCGGCGTGCCGTTCTCTGACCCGATGGCGGATGGCCCAACCATCCAACGCGCTTCGGAACGTGCGCTCAAGCTAGGTGTGTCGCTGCGCTCCGTATTGGATATGGTGGCGGAGTTTCGTAAGCAAGATACGACGACGCCCGTGGTGCTGATGGGCTACGGCAATCCGATTGAAGCGATGGGCTGGGCAGCGTTTGCGCAACGTGCTGCCTTGGTCGGCGTGGATGGCGTGTTGACGGTGGATTTTCCGCCCGAAGAAAGTCACGACGCGTTTGAACATTTGCAACGCCACAACATCGCGCCGATTTTCTTACTCGCGCCAACCACCAAAGAATCGCGCATCGCACAAGTCGCCAAGTTAGCGCGCGGCTATGTGTATTACGTTTCGCTCAAAGGTGTGACGGGTTCGGGCAGCATTGATTTGTCCGCTATCGAAGAAAAAATGCCGCAGTTGCGCAAGCACATCAAACTGCCGATTGGGGTGGGTTTTGGTATCCGCGATGCCTCGACCGCAAAAGCCGTAGCCGCCTTGTGTGACGGGGTGGTGGTGGGCAGTCGCATCGTGCAAGAAATCGAAGACTCCAATGCGCAAAATGTGTTGGAAAATGTAGGGCGTTTGGTTAAAGAATTAAGCGTCGCGATTCGTTAATAGCAAAAAATCTGAGTGAATCTGCTGATTCAAAATTAGTGCATTAAAGGGGAAAACTATGAGTTGGTTTCAAACAAAATTACCACCCAAAATCAATCGTCGTGAAGGCGAAATTAAAAAAAGTGTGCCTGAAGGGCTATGGCATAAATGCCCGACCTGCCAAGCGATTTTGTATCACACCGATTTAGAAAAACATCATTACGTTTGCAAAGAATGTAGCCATCATCACCGCATCACCGCGCGTCAGCGTTTGGATTGGTTGTTAGATAGCGAAGAGCGTTTTGAAATCGGCGCGGAAGTGTTGCCGATAGATACGCTGAAATTCAAAGACCAACGCAAGTATTCCGAACGCATCACCGCCTCGCAAAAAGCGACTGGCGAAGACGACGCGCTGATTGTTATGCAAGGCAATATCCACAAAGTTCCTGTGGTGGTCGCGGTATTTGAATTTAGTTTTATGGGCGGCTCGATGGGTTCAGTGGTGGGCGAGCGTTTCGTGCGCGGTGTGCGCGATGCGATTGAGCAAAAATGTCCGTTTATTTGCTTCGCTGCCAGTGGCGGGGCGCGTATGCAAGAAGGCTTGTTGTCGCTGATGCAAATGGCGAAAACCTGCGCCGCACTCACGCAATTAAGCGAAGAAAAATTACCGTTCATCTCGGTGTTGACCGACCCGACCATGGGCGGCGTGTCCGCCAGCTTCGCCTTTATGGGCGACGTGGTCATTGCCGAACCCGGCGCGCTGATAGGCTTTGCGGGCGCACGCGTGATTCAACAAACCGTGCGTGAAACGCTACCCGACGGTTTCCAACGTGCTGAATTTTTGCTCGACCACGGCGCGGTGGACATGATTATCGACCGCCGCGAAATGCGCGCACAACTGGCAACGCTGATCACCTTGCTGACTAAACAGGCTGCTGTAACGGAGATTGAGGTGGCTTAACGTTTTGGTGTAATGAATTGGAGGTGTTTTATGATTTCTGATGCCCTTATACAGTTAGGTTTTGCTGGAGTTGGTACAGTCATCGGTTATTTTCTGAAAGATTACATTGATAGGCGGAAAGAGGCTGAAGCCCGACGTGTTGCAGATAGGCGTGAGCATTATCGCAACCTAATTCTATGTTTGAAATCGCTAAGCGAAGGAAGTCGGGATAACGACAAGCTACTCAGTTTTGCATATCCTTTTCTTTGGTTGTACGCACCTGATTCTGTTATTCGTTCGTTCAATAAGTTGCTTAGCCGTTTGCGTTCGGAGGGCGACAATCCAGAAGTTGCATTGGAGGTTGCTGAGTTGATTTTAGCTATGCGTCGAGACCTCGGTTTTAGATGTACTCGCCTTTTGGCTTCTGAGTATGAGCAAGCGTAGGGTGGCTTGTGCCCACCTTTTTGATGCCTGGGTGGCTAGGTAAAACTTGCCCACCCTACCCAATTCCATAGTGATCTATGCCCACAACTCTAGCCGACTGGCTCACCCATCTCGAATCCTTGCATCCCAAGACTATCGCGCTGGGTTTGGAGCGTGTCGCGCAAGTCAAGCAACGCTTAAATCTGCATCCTGATTTTCCCGTTATCGTGGTCGGTGGCACCAACGGTAAGGGTTCGGTGTGTGCGATGTTGGAAGCGATTTTGTATGCGGCGGGCTACAAAGTCGGTTGCTATACCTCGCCGCATTTATTGCATTACAACGAGCGGGTGCGGGTGGCGAAACAACCCGTTCGTGATGCGGAATTGTGCGCGTCGTTTGCGGAAATTGAGCGGGTGCGCAACGAAACGCCCCTGACCTATTTTGAATTCGGCACGCTCGCAGCGATGCAGTGTTTTATCGCGCATAAGGTCGAGGTCGCCATATTGGAAGTGGGCTTGGGCGGCAGGCTGGACGCGGTGAATGTGTTTGATAGCGATTGCGCTGTAGTGACCAGTGTGGACATCGACCATGTCGATTATCTCGGCGATACGCGCGAGAAAATTGCGTTTGAAAAAGCGGGGATTTTTCGTGCGAACAACGTGGCGATTTGCGCTGATCCTAAAGTGCCTGATGCTCTGCGCGTCCATGCAAAAAACATTGGTGCGGAGTTGTGGTGCATAGGCGAAGATTTTGGTTGTACGCCGCATCAGGGGCAGTGGGACTATCGCAGCAAAATAGGGGCGCGCAATGCGCTGCCGCATCCCGCGCTGCGTGGTGCATTCCAGTTGAACAATGCCAGCGCGGTGTTGGCGGCGTTGGATGTGCTGCAAGACCGTTTGCCCGTGAGTATGGCGGCGGTGCGACGTGGCTTGACGGAAGTGGAATTGACGGGACGTTTCCAGTTTGTGCCGGGCAAGCCGCAACTGATTTTGGACGTGGCGCACAACCCGCACGCGGCGAAATCTTTAGCACAAAATTTTGCCAATTTGCCGCCGTGTCCGCACACTTACGCGGTGTTCGCTATGCTCAAAGACAAAGATATGCGCGGCGTAGTCGAGCTGATGAATGCGCATATTGATACCTGGCTGGTGGCGGGCATAGACGCAGCGCGTGGCGCAACGAGCGACGAGTTGGCGCAAGTGTTAGCCGAGGCGCAAGTGCGAGGTCGGGTTATCGCGTTTGAAAATGTCGCGGCGGCTTTACGTTTTGCCTATAAAGCCGCAGGTGATAATGATAGAATCGCCGCCTTTGGATCGTTCTATACGGTCGCCGCTGTGATGCAGGAGCAGCACATACACGTTGCTTAGGGCGTTGCGGTATCAAATTCAAGCGAGACATCCTCATGGCAAAACAGCTCACCGACGAAGAATTAACTCTGCGCCGCAAACTCCGTCGTCGCCTCATTGGTGCCAGTGTCCTAGTGCTGACCTTGGTGGTGGTACTGCCGATGCTGCTTGATAGCGAACCCAAAGCCACTGGGCAAGACATTGAGTTGCGCATTCCCGCGTCCGATAAAGTGGGTGAATTTGTGCCCGGCGTGCCGAGTGTGGAACAAGCTGACGCGCCGATGAGCGGCGTGAATGCGGCGGCAAGTGGCGTGGTGGCGACATCGGAGCGCGCGGTCGTTGCCAGCCCCACAGCGGTTGTAGCCGCGCCGTTAGCGAGCCTGCCCATCACTAGAAAAGTAGCCGACCCTGCGGTCGCCGCACCGCCTGAAGTTAACAAGCCTGAAGTCAAAAAATCCGCAGTTAAAATCCCTGAAGCAAAGCCCCTTAGCAAACCCGCCGTGGAAAAATCGGTGAGCAGCTTTGTCGCGCAAGTCGGCGCGTATAGCAATGCCGATACCGCGCAGCAGCAACTCACTCAATTAAAAGATTGGCATTTCAAGGCGTACACCGAGAAAGTCGGCGATAAAACTCGCGTGCGGGTTGGCCCTTATGCCAGCCGCGAGCAAGCCGAGCAAGTGCGCGCCCTGTTGGAAAAGCATGGTCTGCATCCTGTCGTGTCGAGTGCTAAATGACCTTGTTTGATTGGCTGTTGTTGGGCATCTTGGTGGTGTCGGTGTTGCTCGGTTTGTGGCGCGGTGCGGTGTACGAAGTGCTGTCCTTGTTGGGTTGGCCAATTGCCTTTTTGTTGAGCAAATATGCCGCGCCCAGTGTGGCAAGGTATTTGCCGATGAGCAACGAAACTGGGCGCAGCGCGCTGGCGTATGGCTTGGTGTTTATCGCGGCGATGTTGCTGTGGGCGATGCTGGTGTGGTTGATGTCTAAACTTATCACGGCGGCGGGATTAGGCTTTTTAGACGGTTTGTTGGGCGGCGTATTTGGCGTGTTGCGCGCAGTGTTAGTGATGCTGTTGTTGGTGTGGGGCGCGGGCATGACCGATTTACCCACGCACGCTTTTTGGCAGCAAGCACAATGGAGTGCGACGTGCGAGGCGGTGGCGATAAAGACGCAAGTATTCTTGCCTGACAACGTGGCACAGCGCATCCACTTTCCGCCCCGTGCGTAAAAAATTTAGCAGTTAATTCGGTCTCATTTTTAGGAAAAAATTATGTGTGGCATTCTCGGTGTCGTATCGCAAACCCCCGCTAATCAGTTGCTCTATGACGGCTTGCAAGTGCTGCAACATCGCGGTCAAGACGCGGCGGGTATCGCCACCTTAGACGGGCAAACTTTTCATTTGCATAAAGGCAACGGCATGGTGCGCGACGTGTTCCGCACCCGCAATATGCGCGCCATGAAAGGCACTTGCGGCATCGCCCATGTACGCTATCCGACCGCTGGTTCATCGGTTGACCACAACGAAGCGCAGCCGTTTTATGTCAACTCGCCGTTCGGCATTGTGTTGGGACATAACGGCAATTTGACCAACGCGCCTGAACTCAAGCAACAACTGTTCGAGCAAGATTTACGGCACGTCAACACCAGCTCGGATTCCGAAGTGTTGCTCAATGTGTTAGCTCATGAACTGCAAGCCAAATCAAAAGGCTTGCGCTTAGATGTGGCAGCGATTTTTGCGGCGGTAACCTCGGTGCATCAGCGTTGCAAAGGTGCGTACGCGGTGGTGGCGATGATTGCGGGCGCGGGGTTGTTGGCGTTTCGCGACACGCACGGCATTCGTCCGCTGGTTATCGGCGTGAACGAAACCGCGCTGGGCTGCGAGTATTTAATCGCGTCGGAGAGCGTCGCGCTCGACACCTTAGGCTTCAAATTTGTACGCGATGTCGCCCCTGGTGAAGCGGTGTTTGTGGACTTCGCGGGCAAGCTGCACAGCCAACAATGCAGTGCGAATGCGCAGCTTAATTCGTGCATTTTTGAATATGTTTATTTCGCCCGCCCTGACTCGGTGATTGATGGCGTGTCGGTGTATGAATCGCGCTTGTACATGGGCGAATTTTTGGCGGACAAAATCAAGCGTGACTGGGCGCATGTGCCGATTGACGTGGTGATTCCGATTCCTGACTCCAGCCGTCCGAGTGCTTTGCAGTTAGCGAATCGCTTAGAGATTCCGTTCCGCGAAGGCTTCGTTAAAAATCGCTATATCGGTCGCACCTTCATCATGCCTGGACAAGCGATGCGCAAAAAATCGGTGCGCCAAAAACTCAACGCGATTGAGCTGGAATTCAAAGGCAAAAACGTATTGCTGGTGGACGACTCCATCGTGCGTGGCACCACCAGCCGCGAGATTGTGCAAATGGCACGCGACGCGGGCGCACTCAAAGTTTATTTCGCTTCTGCCGCACCCCCTGTGCGCTTCCCGAATGTGTACGGCATCGACATGCCGTCACGTCGCGAGCTGATTGCCACAGGGCGTTCTGATGCGGAAATCTGCCGTGAAATCGGCGCAGACGAATTGATTTATCAAGACCTAGCAGATTTGAAAGCCTCGGTGCGCAAATGCAATCCCGCCATCCAAGAATTTGATGCGTCGTGTTTCGATGGTCGTTACATCACCGGCGACATCACCCCAGAATTTTTACAAGCCATGGAAGTGCGCCGCGCAGGCGACAAAGCAGGCAGCGCGAGTGACGACGAACAACTGGAATTAGAGTTGGCGATGAGCGCAAGCTCGATGTGAGCAAGGCTGTGAAAAGTTAAAGGTGAAAAGTGAAATGTAGTGCGGCTTTGCATTTCACTTTTCACTTAAGCCGCAACGCGGCGCGTCACACTTCACTTATTCATGGTAGTGAGCCACATTCACAGTTTCTTCACTGCAAGGCTTTGCTACTGAGGGTCGCATGTATATCCCTAGCTCTTTTGCCGAAAACGATGCGCAAAAATTTACTAAGGAAATAAAAATGATTGATGAAAACTATCAGCCAGAAACTTTAGCGGTGCGAGCGGGCACGCAGCGCAGTCAGTTTGGCGAGCATTCGGAAGCGATGTTTTTGACTTCTAGTTTTGTTTTTCCGAATGCGGCAGCGGCAGCAGCACGATTTATCGGCGAAGCTCCGGGCAACATTTACGCGCGCTTTACCAACCCCACCGTGACCATGTTTGAAGAGCGTCTCGCGGCACTTGAAGGTGCGGAGCAATGCGTCGCCACGGCATCCGGTATGTCGGCGATTTTGGCGTGCGTGATGGGTGTGTTAAAGG
>JARCRQ010000064.1 GCA_029850585.1 Sideroxydans sp. | reverse complement strand
TCCCCAGCCCTCCCTTTATCAAGGGAGGGAGCGGCAGATTCCTCCCCTGACAAGGGGAGGTTAGGTGGGGTTAGCTTTTCGCAGAGTTTTCTAAAGCTGCCCATGTAACCAACTGGCGCGTCCAGCCACACATAGAAAAACTTGCCTGGCGCATCGGGAATTTCAAAACCAAAATACGGCGCATCGCGCGAAATATCCCAGTTAGATAATCCCGCTTCAAACCATTCTTTCATTTTGTTCGCCGCCTCTTGTTGCAGCGGTGGCGTGGCTTGCGAGGCGAGCGTGCCTTGCGTCCACTGACTTAAAAATTCTTGGCAGCGCGCATCAGAGAGCTTGAAAAAATAATGTTCCGAGCTGCGACGTTCCGGTTGCGCACCCGATACGGCGGAGTAAGGATTGATCAATTCGATGGGCGCGTAAGTCGCGCCGCAGGCTTCGCAGTTGTCGCCGTATTGGTCTTTGGCGTGGCACTTGGGGCATTCGCCTTTGATGAAACGATCCGGCAAAAACATCTCTTTGACGGGGTCGTAAAATTGTTCAACGGCTTTAGTTTCGATTAAATCTGCCGCGCGTAATTTGCGATAAATATCTTGCGCGAATTCTTTGGTCTCGACGCTGTTGGTGCTGCCGTAGTGATCGAAAGCGATATTGAATCCGTCGAAATCCGCTTTGTGCTCAACCCACACGCGGTCGATCAGTTGCTCAGGTGTGATGCCTTCATTTTGCGCGCGCAGCATGATGGGCGTGCCGTGCGTGTCGTCGGCGCAAACGTAATGCACTTCATGTCCCTGCATTTTTTGAAAGCGCACCCAAATATCGGTCTGAATATATTCGACCAGATGACCTAAGTGAATGCTGCCGTTGGCGTAGGGAAGTGCGGAGGTAACGAGGATTTTGCGAGCCATGAGGAGAGTGTCGAAATGCGGGAAAGGCGGGATTTTAGCAAATCAAGCGGCATCGCGGCGAATTGGTTAAAATCGCGCCCATTTTATTTTTGGAGACGCGGGAAACGGGAAACGTGAAACGGGAAATATGAAAGGGGAGCTGCTCTGGTTCTACGTTTCACATTTCACATTTCACATTTCGCGTCTCACCCACAGAGCAATGAGCATCAAATCAGACAAATGGATACGCCGCATGGCGGAGCAGCACGGCATGATTAGCCCGTTTGAGCCGAATCAAGTTAAAGAAGTGGACGGCAAAAAAATTGTCTCTTACGGCACGTCCAGCTACGGCTACGACATTCGTTGCTCGAATGAATTTAAGCTGTTCACCAACATCAACAGCACCATCGTTGACCCTAAGAATTTCGATCCGAATTCTTTCGTCGAAGTCACCGCCGATTACTGCATTATTCCGCCGAATTCTTTCGCGCTGGCGCGTACCGTGGAATACTTCCGCATCCCGCGTTCCGTGCTGACCGTGTGCTTAGGAAAATCGACTTATGCGCGCTGCGGCATTATCGTCAACGTCACGCCGTTCGAACCAGAATGGGAAGGTTATGTGACGCTGGAATTTTCCAACACCACGCCGCTGCCCGCGAAAATTTACGCCAACGAAGGCATCGCGCAAGTGCTGTTTTTCGAGAGCGACGAAGTGTGCGAAACCTCGTACAAAGACCGTGGTGGCAAGTATCAAGGGCAAGTCGGCGTGACGCTGCCGAAGATTTAATTACGATGCCGCATAGCAAAAAAATTATCTGGCGGTCTCCCAAAGGCGAGGTCATCGCCTGCGTGGAAAAAAATAAAGTCATGCAAGAAAATCTCATTGAAATCCGCCAGATTTGCCAAGACGCATTGGAAGATGCCGTGCTGATGGGCTGCGACGAACAGCAAGTGCGCGAGGTGTTTATGGAACTGATTGCGTCGCTAGAAAACCCTTATTCTGGGCGTGAATAGAGAGCCTTGATGCCTAAATTACAACAACGCATGTATGGCACTAGAACGCTCTTGGTGCGCAGTGGTAATCTATTTAGTAACGCGGAGGTTACAGCCGCGACGCGCGTCACGAAAAAGCAATCATCGTCGGCTAAAGTGTGTCGCTTTATTGATTTATTTTCGGGCATGGGTGGCACGCGCGTGGGTTTCGAGCAAGCCTGCCAAGAACTGCGTCTTACCGCAGAATGTGTGTTTAGCAGCGACCTAAAAGAGCACGCGATTGCGGCGTATCAAAACAACTTTGGCGCAACTGAAGAAGTGCATGGCGACATCACAGAAATTGAGCCATCCGACATCCCAGATTTTGATTATTTGTTAGCTGGATTTCCTTGCCAACCTTTTAGTTCGGCGGGCAAACGCAAAGGATTTCTTGATAAACGTGGCGGCTTATTTTTCGCCATAGTAAACATTTTGCAGAGCAAACAACCGAAAGGATTTTTGCTCGAAAATGTGGAAGGACTAGCCGCGCATAATCGAGGGGAAACGCTACGCACCATTGTCGAACAGTTGGCGTTGCTCGGTTATAAAGTGAGCTGGCGCATTCTTGATGCTTCGCAATTTGGCGTACCGCAACAACGCAAGCGTATCTACATTGTGGGGCGTTTAGGTAACGAGGTTGACCTCGCCAATTTTGCTGAAATGAGTTGCACCGTTGGAGATATTATTGAGCGCGATGCGCCGTTTGAGCATACCAAATTTACCCAATTATTAGCTCGCAAATTTAATGCGGCAGAATTGCATGGCAAGGCGATTAAAGACAAGCGCGGCGGTGGTAATAATATTCACAGTTGGGATTTGGAATTAAAAGGCGCGGTTAGCAAAGCGCAGCGCGAACTGCTGGCTTTGATACTCAAGCAACGACGTTATAAAAAATGGGCGCAGCTCAAAGGCATTACTTGGATGGATGGGATGCCCTTGACGCTTAATGAAATAGCGACTTTTTATCCACATCCAGAATTGTCAGCATTGTTGGAAGACCTGAGCTATAAGGGTTATTTGACCTTCGAGCACCCCAGAGATGTGGTGATGCAAGACGGCTTGCCGATTCGTGTTGCGGCGACGCATGTAGAAAAAGGCTACAACATTGTGGCGGGAAAATTATCGTTTCCAATTGCGAAAATTCTTGACCCTAGCGGTGTGGCTCCGACATTAGTGGCGACCGAATACGGAAAAATTGCGCTCGCGCTTGAGCATGGTGTGCGCAAATTAACCGTTCGTGAAGGATTACGTTTGTCGGGATTTCCTGAATCTTATCACTTAGAGGGATTGTCATATCGCGACGCATTCGACTTAATTGGTAATACTGTTATGCCGCCCGTGATAAAAGCGGTCGCGATGAGGTTAATGAAATGAGCGCGGTAAAATTATTTGAGAAGTTGAAAGAGTCGGGCATTGTTGGCGCGACAGGTACAACGCACTTTGAATTACACGGTATCAAAACACTGGTGCAAGACAACAGCGTGATTGGCAATGTGATTCAAGAATGGCTGGGTGCATTTATGCGACAGCATAAAATTAGCTATAACGTGCCGGATAATACTCAAGAGTTTCCTGATTATTTAGTGGATGAAAGCAATGGCGATCATGGCTTGTTAGAAGTGAAATGCTTTAAGAAATCGCCTAATTTTGACATCGCAAATTTCATGGCATATTGCCGCTCTTTATCCGAGCAGCCGCGCCGATTAGATGCGCAGTATTTGATTTTTGAATATGCGCCAACGGAGACGGGCATTGTAATTAAACGCTTGTGGCTAAAAAAGGTATGGGAAATCACCTGCGCTTCTGAACGCGCCCATGTAAAAATTCAGTGGAAGCAAAATCAGGCAGTCAATATACGACCTGCAACTTGGTACGCAAAAAACAGCCAGTATCCCGTATTCGCAACGCGCAACGACTATGTGATGGCGTTGAAAAAAGTGCTTGATACTTCACCCACAGGTGGCGATTGGCGCAAAAATTGGATTAAAACGGTGGAGCAAAAATATCTAGAACAAACAGGGCAAGCTCTGTAGTTCACTCTCTTAAATTTGCAAGTGCATTGGAGTAATACATGAAATTCAGGTTTCCTATCATCATCATCGACGAAGATTTTCGTTCCGAAAACGCCAGTGGGCTGGGCATCCGCGCTTTGGCTGACGCGCTCGAAGCGGAGGGTATGGAGGTGTTGGGGGTGACCAGTTATGGCGACCTGACTTCGTTCGCGCAGCAGCAGAGTCGCGCGTCGGCATTTTTGTTGTCGATTGATGATGAAGAATTCGGTTCGGGTAGCCCAGAAGACACGAAACACGCGCTGAAAAGTTTGCAGGCGTTTGTCGAAGAAATCCGTTTTAAGAATGCCGATATTCCGATTTATTTGTATGGTGAAACGCGCACTTCGCGGCATATTCCGAACAACATTTTGCGCGAGTTGCATGGCTTTATTCATATGCACGAAGACACGCCGGAGTTTGTGGCGCGCCATATTATTCGCGAAGCAAAATCGTATTTGGACGCGTTAGCTCCCCCATTTTTCCGCGCACTATTGCATTACGCGCAAGATGGTTCGTACTCTTGGCATTGCCCCGGACACTCAGGCGGCGTGGCATTTTTGAAGTCTCCGGTTGGGCAAATGTTCCATCAATTTTTTGGTGAAAACATGTTGCGCGCCGACGTGTGTAACGCGGTGGAAGAACTCGGTCAGTTGCTGGATCACACAGGGCCCGTGGCGGCATCGGAGCGCAACGCGGCGCGTATTTTTAATTCGGATCATTTGTTTTTTGTGACGAATGGCACATCGACTTCCAACAAAATTGTCTGGCATTCAACGGTCGCGTCTGACGACATCGTGGTGGTGGATCGCAACTGCCATAAGTCGATTTTGCACTCGATTATGATGACGGGCGCAGTGCCCGTTTTCCTCACGCCGACGCGCAATCACTACGGCATTATTGGACCGATTCCTAAGTCTGAATTCGCGATGGAAAGTATCCAACGCAAGATTGATGCGAATCCGTTTATCAAAGACAAAACCAAAAAGCCGCGCATTTTAACCATCACGCAAAGCACTTACGACGGCGTGGTGTACAACGTTGAAATGCTCAAAGAAATGTTGGACGGCAAAATCGACACGCTGCATTTTGATGAAGCATGGTTGCCACACGCGGCGTTCCACGATTTTTACAAAGACATGCACGCCATCGGACGCGACCGTCCGCGTGCTAAACAGTCGATGATTTTTGCCACGCAATCGACGCACAAACTGCTGGCGGGTTTGAGCCAAGCGTCGCAGATTTTGGTGCGCGAACCTGAAGCTAAAAAGCTCAACAAACATATTTTTAACGAAGCCTATTTGATGCACACCTCAACTAGCCCGCAGTACGCGATTATCGCGTCGTGCGATGTGGCAGCGGCGATGATGGAAGCCCCCGGCGGCACGGCGTTGGTGGAGGAATCTATCGCCGAAGCGTTGGATTTTCGCCGTGCCATGCACAAGGTCGATGAAGAGTACGAAAGCGATTGGTGGTTCAAAGTTTGGGGGCCATCCAACATCGCTGAAGAAGGGATCGGCACGCGCGAAGATTGGGTGCTGAATGCGGATGATAAATGGCACGGCTTTGGTAATTTAGCGACTGGCTTCAACATGCTCGACCCGATTAAAGCCACCATCATCACGCCCGGTTTGGATGTGGAGGGCGGCTTTTCCGACACGGGCATACCAGCGGCGATGGTCACCAAATATCTCGCGGAGCATGGCGTGATTGTGGAGAAATGCGGGCTGTATTCTTTCTTCATCATGTTCACTATCGGCATCACCAAAGGACGTTGGAACACGCTGCTTACCGCGCTGCAACAGTTCAAAGATGACTACGATAAGAATCAACCGATGTGGCGCATCCTGCCCGAATTTGCCGCCGCGCATCCGCGTTACGAGCAAGTCGGCTTGCGTGATTTATGTCAACGTATCCACGAAACTTACAAGCTGCACAACGTCGCGCGCATGACCACCGAGATGTATTTGTCGGATATGCAACCCGCCATGAAACCGTCCGATGCGTTTGCCAAAATGGCACATGACGAAATCGAACGGGTGGAAATTGACCACCTCGAAGGACGTGTCACAGCGGTGTTGTTAACGCCCTATCCACCAGGTATTCCGCTGCTGATTCCAGGTGAAATTTTCAATAAAACCATCGTGGATTATGTGAAATTTGCGCGCGATTACAACCAAAAATTCCCCGGCTTCGAGACCGATGTACATGGGCTAGTCGCGGAAATGATAGAGGGTGAAAAACGCTATTTTGTGGATTGCGTGCGCTAGTTTATAAGCAATTCTAGGCGATAAAAAAGGGCAGAATCTCTGCCCTTTTTTTATTTCCAGCACAATCCAATTAGATACCTAATGCACGCCACAAACGCATCAGGTGACGCGAGGTTTCGTGTGAGGCTTTAGCAAACGCACCGCCTTCAATTTCTTGTTTAGCCACGTCATCTTTGCCGTCTAAATGCAAATCCAACACATGCCCTGCGCATTTATGAAAGTTGGTATGAGCCGCAACGAGCTGCTTGAATTCGGGATTGTTGCCATAGTCGTTGCCGCCTTGACCATAAATCCATTTGCCTAAAGCGCATTGGTTATCAACTGAAACAATGCGCGGATCTAAGGTTTCTGTGCCTGTTCCGTCAATCGCGCCCATCAAGCGCACTTTCCATTTGATATGCGCTTCTAACGCGGTTTTGAAATTCAAGCCACCGACTTCTTCAGCTGCGTCAGCTTTTGCCCCGGCCGCTTCTTTAACATCCTCACCACCAAAAATTGATTTCCACCAACTCATATTATTCTCCCTTGAAGTAGCCCGCATTATCTTGTGCATGCGTGTCAGCAGTATTACACAGGCACGAGCGGATGAAAAATAAGCAAATAATTCTATAGCAAGTTACGCTGGTATTGAACGAAGTGGTAGTGCAAGGGTTGCGGCAAATCTTGGCTGCGCGGCTCACGTTTAACTTCTTGCCAGTGGGTCTTATCGAAGTCAGGAAAGTGCGCATCACCACTCACTTCTTGCTGAATTTCAGTGATGTACAAAGTGTCCGCCAAGGGCAACGTTTGCGCATAAATTTCCGCGCCACCGACCACAAAAATTTCGTTATCGCCGCCACAGAGTGCAAGGGCTTGCGCCACCGAATGCGCGACTAAACAACCGTCGATTTTTAATGTTGCATCGCGGCTAATCACCACCGTGGTGCGACCCGGCAGCGGCTTACCAATCGAGTCAAAAGTCTTGCGCCCCATCACCATGTGATGCCCCATGGTCAAGGCTTTGAAGTGTTTTAAGTCTTCTGGGCAACGCCACGGCAGCGTGTTGTTGATGCCGATGGTGCGGTTGCTCGCCATTGCGACGATGAGGGACAGACTCATACTGCCACCACGCCTTTAATCGCGGGATGCGGGTCGTAGCCTTCCAGCGTGAAATCCTCAAACTTGAATCCGAGTATGTCTTTCACATTGGGATTTATTTTCATGGTCGGCAGCGCGTGCGGCTCACGCGACAGTTGCAGCGCGACTTGTTCTAGGTGATTGGCATACAAATGCGCATCGCCCAAAGTGTGAATAAATTCGCCGCATTGCAAGCCACACACTTGCGCCATCATCATGGTAAGCAAGGCATAGCTGGCGATGTTGAACGGCACACCGAGAAAAATATCGGCACTGCGTTGATACAACTGACAGGACAATTTGCCATTGGCGACGTAGAACTGAAAAAACGCGTGGCAGGGGGCGAGTGCCATTTGCTCGAGCTCGCCGACGTTCCATGCCGACACGATAATGCGCCGCGAATCGGGATTGTTTTTGAGCTGTTCGACGGCGAGTTTAATTTGGTCGATGACGCGTCCATCCACCGCCTGCCACGACCGCCATTGCTTGCCGTACACAGGCCCTAAGTCGCCGTTTTCATCCGCCCATTCGTCCCAAATACGCACGCCATTTTCTTTGAGATAGGCGATATTGGTGTCGCCCTGCAAAAACCATAGCAGCTCGTGAATGATGGATTTGAGGTGGCATTTTTTGGTGGTGACGAGCGGAAAACCAAGTGCCAAATCGAAGCGCATTTGATAACCGAATACGCTAGTCGTGCCTGTTCCAGTGCGGTCAGATTTGTAACTGCCGTGTTGTTGCACATGCTGCATTAAGTCTAAGTATTGGCGCATTGCTAGCCCGTATAATCACGGTTTTCCCAAATTTTGAAGGTCGCCATGCTAGCACAACTCAGCCTCATTCCCGCCGCCACCGACACCCGCTATGCCACGCATTTATTGGTGTTGCTGCCATCCGCACCCAGCCTCGCAGCGGACTGTCCGCACGCCGAATTATTAACGGTGGTGCTAGCGCGACGTGGGCTAAAAATAGATGATTTATTGAAGTCGCCTGTCGCCGCGAATCGCGCGGACGGCGGCTTAGTGGTGTGGGCGATGTTGGATTTTTCCCAGCCCACTTTTGCTTTGCATACGCATATTCGTAAAGCCCTGCAAGCGTTGTTAGCCGAGCAGCCCAACACGCTTAGCATCGCAGTCTTCGGCGATGCCGCACAACGCTTACGCGCCGCCGAATTAGCCGTGTATTGCGCTTGGCTGAACGGCGCGCTATTGCCCGCCACGCTACAAAAAGATACCCGCCGCGCACTGCAAAAAATCGAGCTATACGGTTGCGACCAGCAAGCCACTTTTGCCGCGCTACATGCCCAAGCGGCGGGCAATTTATTGTGTCGCGAACTGACCGTATTAGCCCCCAATGAACTCACACCGACACACTATCGCCAGCGCATCCAAAGCCTCGCGCAAGAAAATCATTGGACGGTAGAAGAGTTTGATATGAGCGCGTTGCGCCAGATGGGTGCGGGCGCGTTTGTCGCAGTCGCGCAAGGCAGCGACATCGCCGATGCTGCTATCGTGCATATTGCTTATCGTCACGCGCAAGCCACGCAAACCGTGGCATTGGTGGGCAAAGGCATTTGCTTCGACACGGGCGGACACAATCTCAAACCCTCGCGCGGCATGTACAACATGCACACCGACATGAACGGTTCGGCAGTCGCGCTAGGCATTTTGCTGGCGGCATCGCAACAAAATTTGGCGGTGAATATCGACTGCTGGCTCGCCATCGCGCAAAACCACATCAGCCCCACCGCCTTTAAGCAAAACGACATCGTTGTAGCACTCAATGGCACGACTATTGAAATCGTCCATACCGATGCCGAAGGTCGCATGGTGCTGGCGGACACGCTGACCTTAGCTTCGCGCGCACAACCCGACTTGCTGGTCGATTTCGCCACGCTAACGGGCAGTATGAAGTCCGCGTTGGGACATCGCTACGCGGGCATCTTGGGCAACCGTAACGCGCTGTTGCAGCGCGCACTAGTAACGGGACGGGAGACAGGCGAACGGCTGTGCGCGTTTCCTTTGGATGAAGATTACGAAGCCCCGCTCGCCTCCAAAGTCGCCGACATCAAACAGTGCGCGGCAGACGGCGAAGCCGACCACATCCTCGCCGCGCGATTTTTGCTGCACTTCATCGAACACGACACGCCGTGGCTGCATGTCGATTTATCCACCTGCCGCTGCCCAGACGGCTTAGGCGCAGTCGCGAGTGAAGTGACGGGGTTTGGTGTGGCATGGGGATTGGCGATGTTGCAGGGGCAACTCAGCTAGTAGTGGGTAGGGTGGGTAAGCCGTATCTGCCCACGCGGAGTTTTATAGCCAAGTTCTTCGGTGATTAGGGTTTGTCGGGGGCAGCCCGACAGCTACTTACTTTTTCTTGCTTCGCCAAGAAGAAGTAAGCAAAAAGAAGGCGACCCAAGCTTCCCGCCCTTCGGGTACCCGCGAAAAATCAATC
>JARCRQ010000063.1 GCA_029850585.1 Sideroxydans sp. | reverse complement strand
GTGGTGGTGGTCACCACTCCCGCCCCGCCAGCAGAGACTATTTTTGTCATGGTGCCGCCCCCTCCTCCCAAGAAAGTGGTTTTCTCAGCCGATTCTGGCACGGACGCGTTGTTTGGTTTTGGTAAGTCTGATGTGCAGCCTACAGGTAAACGCGCGTTGGACAAATTTGCCACCGAGCTGAAGGGTGCTAAGTATGAGGTCATCACGATTACGGGTCACACCGATCGTATCGGTTCGAGTGCGGCCAACATGAAGCTTTCAACACGTCGTGCCGAATCGGTCAGAAGTTATCTGATTGCATCAGCAGGGATACCCGCTGACAAGGTTACAGCTAAAGGCATGGGCGGCACGCAACACATGACTAAGCCTAACGAATGTAAAGGTAATAAAGCCACCAATAAACTGGTTACCTGTCTCGCCCCAGATCGTCGTGTGGAAGTTGAAGTAATCGCGACACGCACCAGTAAATAATGCGTATTTGATGACACATTAAGGCTAACCAAGATCGCGAGTAGCAAAGTCTAGTGGCTCGCGCTTGAGGGTAGTTAAATCTTACTTTACACAAGGAGTAGCAACATGAAATTCAGCCCTAAACAATTCGTTACGGTTGGCTTAGCTTTGGCACTAACAACGCTGTTAGGTTGCGCCTCAACTGCCGCTAAAGAAGGTAACAAGCAAGCGGCCGACGACGCGGTCATCACTAATAAAGTCATCAAGGCACTGTCGAGCGAAGCGACACTAAAATCAGCTCATATCATGGTCGAAACATCCAAAGGCGTGGTGTTGTTGAGCGGCGTAGTTAATTCCGCTGCGGCTGAAAATACCGCGACTGAGTTAGCACGCTATGTCAGCGGTGTGACGCTGGTCAGGGATGCCATTCAGATTAAATAATAGGATTTTTGGAGGCAAGCAAAATGAAAAAAACCGTGAGTTTTGAAGTCGTAGCTGTGTCGCTATTGCTAGTGCTTGGTTTGAGCGCGTGTGATAAACCAGGGCCCGCAGAAAGTGCCGGAAAAAAGATCGACAAGGCCGCTGAAAAAATGAGCAAAAACTTAGTTGATGCCACCGAAAAAGTTGAGATTAGCCTCGCCGAAAATAGTAATAAGGCGGGGGGCGTGATTGATGATGCGCAGATTACTACCAAGGTTAAAGCGGCCATTTTTGCTGAGCCGGGTTTGAAGTCGCTACAAATCGGTGTTGATACGGTTAACGCAGTGGTGAGCTTGAGCGGCTCGGTGGATAGTCAAGCTAATAGCAATCGAGCCCAAGGATTGGCGGGGGCGGTATCAGGGGTGAATCAGGTTAAAAATCATCTTGTGATTAAACCGCTCAAATGAGCGCGTACAACACACTCAACTAAAGGAGTAAATCATGGAAATCCAAACCGAATACCAACACAAAAAAGCCGCGCAACTCAAAGAATGGGGCGCGCAGATTAACCTGCTGGAAGCCAAGATTGAGAACATGGGCACAACGCTGAAGGTTGAGCGCATTCAGCAACTGAAAGCCTTACGCGCCACAGAACATGCGGCAGCGGAAAAGATGAAAGAGTTGGGCAAGGCCAGCGGCGAAGCTTGGGAGCAGCTCAAAGTGACTGCGGATAAAGTATGGGATGAATTGAAAGCGGGAGTGGCTGAAGCGCATGCCAAATTTAAGTGAAGCGGCTGTGTTAGGAGACGAACGTGAGTTTTAAGTTAGTGTTGATATTGATACTGGGCAGTATGGCGGTGTTGTTTATCGCGCAGAATTTCACGCTGGTTGAAATTGGCTTTTTATATTGGCGCGTTTCGATGTCGAGTGCGGCATTGATATTTGCTAGTTTAATGACGGGATTTGTATTGGGCTGGTCATTGAATAGTTATCTCGCGTATCAAAAAGCTCAGCATCAAGCTTTATCAATTAAACGGTAGTGAGTGCAAACATACTTGCTTCGGTGCAAGTTAAATTAAAGAATGGGGAATATCATGAATGCAAAAATTATGCGTATGACCAGCCGCATGTTGATGGTGAGTATTTTAAGTTTGGGGCTGCCGTTTCATGCTGCGAACGCTGCCATCATCGGCACTGATAAAGTCGCAGTAGCGGCACAAATTCATACGGAGCGCGAACGCATACGCAGCTTTTTGGAGCGTGCTGAAGTGCGCCAGCAAATGCAAGCTCAGGGTATTGATGCGAACAGTGCGGATGCCCGCGTGAATGCTTTAACCGATCAAGAAGTTCAGCAGGTGGCTGGCAAGTTGGATAAGCTCACCGCAGGCGGCGATGTGTTGGGCATTATTTTTACGATATTTATCGTATTGTTATTCACCGATATTTTGGGTGTGACTAAGGTGTTTCCATTCACCCGTTCAATTCGTTAACTCATCAACATGATAAATTACCAACGCGCCCGCACTATTGTGGGCGTTTTGTTATTGAGCGGGCTGTATGGCTGCGCTACGCCGCAGACACAATCGCTATTGGCGAAGCCGAACCAAAATTTAGCCTCGCGGGTTGAGCTGCTCGATGTGCCGTTCTATGCCCAAGAGCTCCATCAGTGTGGACCTGCGTCATTGGCAATGGCGCTCAATGCCGCTGCTGGGCAGGTGACAATGGACGCGCTCAGCGAGCAGGTTTATCTGCCAGGACGTGAAGGTAGTCTGCAAATTGAAATGCTGTCCGCCACGCGGCGCAATGGTTATGTGGCGTATCTCTTAGCCCCGCAGCTGAGTGATGTGCTTGCTGAAGTGGCGGCGGGCAGACCCGTTGTAGTGTTAGAAAACCTAGCGTTCAATTGGTATCCTGTTTGGCATTACGCCGTGGTGGTGGGCTACGACTTAGCGCGTCAAGAAATTATTTTGCGTTCTGGTTTAGAGGCGCGGCAGGTGTTGCCATTGAAGACCTTTGAGCACCTATGGGCGCGGGGCGGTTATTGGGCGATGCTGGTGGTACTGGCGGGGCAGTTGCCAGCCACCGCTAACGAGGCTGATTACATGACCGCTGTCGTTGCTTTAGAAAAAGTCAGCAACTTGAGTCGTGCAGAAGCCGCTTATCGAGCCGGCTTACAGCGTTGGGAAAATAATTTAACGGCTTGGATAGGCTTGGGAAATGTGCGCTATGCGCAAGGCGACATGCAGGCTGCCGAACAGTCATTCCGTCAAGCCAGCATACGCCACCCAGATTCCGCCATTGCTTATAACAATCTTGCCCAGGCCTTGCTGGAACAACAACGTTATGCCGAAGCCTTAGTCGCGGTGGAACACGCTATTAGCTTGGGGGGCGATGCACAAGCCGCTGCATTCGCTACTCAGGCGCAGATAAAAAATTTGCGGGCTAAGGATTCGCTAGTTAAGGCATGTTGCGCGATTTCAACTCGCGACTAAAGCAATCACCCAATAGCGCGCGAACTTGCCTAAAGCCATAAACAACGCGGCTTGCCACCAACTCAAGCGCAACCAACCCGCCGCCAAACACAGCGCGTCACCAAGCAGTGGCGTCCATGCTAGCAGTAACACCGGCGTGCCGTAACGCTGCACTTTTTCGATATGTTTAAGCGATTTATTTGGCGGCAACATGCGCCCCATGCCGAACGAAATCATTCCGCCGATGGTGTTGCCTAGTGTGGCGAGCAGCAAGGCTAAATACAGCGCGTCGGGATAGCTTTTTAGCAGTGCGAATAACACGATTTCCGAGCCACCCGGTAGCAGCGTTGCGCCGAGCAGGCTACTCAAGAACAGTGCAATAAGGCTGGAGGATTCAGTCATTTTGCTGATATTGAACTTGCCGCGAGAATAATCGCAGACAATAAAAAGGGCGTAATAACTTACACCCTGATAAGCCTAAATGACGGCAATGCGCTTAAAACTTAAGCGCGCCAAAAATCTTTTTCGCCAAATTTCCGGTGGCTTCCAGCGGGTTAGCGCGGATGGATTTTTCTTGTTCGGCGACCATCACAAATAATCCGTCCAAGGCTTTTTGCGTGACGTAGTTTTCTAGATTGGCATTCTTCGCATCGACCAAACCGAGCTGCACACCTTTGCTCGCGAACTGGTCGTATTTTTGTGCCAACTGCACTTTTTGCATGGCATTCACCACGATGGGTTGAAATTTGCTGCCCAATGCCGTTTCGGTATTTTTGCGAAAGTATTGGGTGGCGGAATCGTCGCCGCCCAACAAGATATTTTTCGCATCGGTCACGCTCATATTTTTCACTGCGCCCACCAGCAATGCTTGGGCTTCGGGTGCTGCGGCCTCCGCCGCACGATTCATCGTCAACTGCAATTCGTCGGCATATTTACCCATGCCAAAACGACGCAAGCCGCCATCAATTTTTTGCAAATTTTCAGGTAGCGGAATGCGCACTTTGGCATTGCCAAAATAGCCATCAGGTTTTGCCAAACTTGCCACTGCGGTTTGCGCGCCTTGGGTGAGAGCTTGCTTCAAACTGGTGATTTGATCTTGGTTGCTAAAGTTGGCTAAGGGATTGCCTGACGGTTGTCCGCTCGGTGCAGCAGCGGGGGCTGCCTGCGGAATAGCTTGCTGCAACTGGCCTTTGAGGTCGTCCAAATTAAACGCACTGGCGGTTTGAGTGATAAGCAAAGCGATACACAACAGTGATTTTTTCAGCATGATGATTTCCTCGTTGATGGATTTTGCGAGATGCCGGTTAGCGTTTTTTCGGCGGCATGATGTCGGTGATGGTGCCTTCCGCCATTTCTGCGGCGAAGCACATGGTTTCCGACAAGGTTGGGTGCGCATGGATGGTTAAACCGATGTCTTCCATATCTGCGCCCATTTCCAATGCCAGCACCGCTTCAGCGATGAGTTCGCCCGCATTCACGCCGACAATAGACGCGCCCAAGATGCGGCGAGTTTTAGGGTCGAGCAAGATTTTTGTCGCACCTTCGGTACGTCCGACCGCGCCCGCGCGACCCGAAGCCACCCAAGGGAAACTCGCTTTTTCGTATTCGACGTTATCAATTTTCGCTTGCGTTTCGGTCAGTCCCATCCACGCGATTTCAGGGTCGGTGTACGCCACTGAAGGAATGGTCATCGGCTCGAAGAACGCTTTGTGTTCCGCACAATTTTCAGCCGCCACTTTGCCTTCATGCACCGCTTTGTGCGCCAGCATCGGGTCGCCGACGATGTCGCCGATGGCAAAAATGTGCGGCACGTTGGTGCGCTGCTGTTTATCGACGGGAATAAAGCCGCGCTCATTGACCACTAAGCCCGCCGCTTCCGCCGCGATTTCGCGACCGTTGGGACGACGACCCACCGCCATCAACACGCGGTCATACAGTTGTGGTGCGGGTGCTTGTTCGCCCTCAAAAGTGACGCGCAGCCCTTCTGCCAAGGCTTCGATTTTGGTGACTTTGGTTTTGAGATAAATCGCTTCATAGCGTTTGGCGATGCGGGTGTGCAAAGGTTTGACCATGTCTCGATCCGCGCCTGGCATCAGTCCGTCGGCGAGCTCCACCACCGAAATTTTCGTGCCCAATGCGTCATACACCGTCGCCATTTCTAAACCGATAATGCCGCCGCCGATGACCAACATGCGCTTGGGCACGTCTTGCAATTTGAGCGCGCCCGTCGAATCAATAATGCGTTCATCGTCGTAAGGGAAGCCTGGGATGCGCGCCACGCTAGAGCCTGCCGCCACAATGGCTTGCTCAAAGCGGATAACTTTTTCGCCCTCAGCGGTTTGCACCGAAAGGGTGTTAGCCGAGGTAAATTTCGCCACGCCTTGTACCACTTGCACTTTGCGTTGTTTCGCCAGTGCCGCGAGTCCGCCAGTGGATTTATTGATGACGCTTTCTTTCCATGCGCGAATTGCATTGATGTCGATTTTGGGCGCGCCAAACGCCACACCGTGATGCGAAACTTCTTCCGCTTCGGTGATGACTTTTGCCACATGCAGCAAGGCTTTGGAAGGAATGCAGCCGACGTTCAAACACACGCCGCCCAACGATGCGTGCTTTTCAATCAGCACCACTTGTTTGCCCAAATCCGCCGCGCGGAACGCAGCGGTATAACCGCCAGGACCTGCGCCGAGTACGACGACTTGAGCACTAATCTCGCCCGCGCCAACCGCAATCGCGGCGGCGGCAGTCGGTGCTGCGACGGGCGCGGAAACGGCTGCCGCTGAGGTTGCAGCGGGAGCGTTAGCGGTAGAAGTTGCCGCCGTTTCCAGCATTAAAATCAGCGAACCTTCCGAGACTTTATCGCCTAGTTTTACTTTCAATTCTTTCACCACGCCCGCAAACGGCGCAGGCACTTCCATCGCGGCTTTGTCGGTTTCCAAGGTGAGTAAAGATTGTTCAGCCGCGACCGTGTCGCCGACTTTGACAAATAATTCGATGACTGCCACGCCTGTGAAATCGCCAATGGCGGGGACTTTAACTTCGATAATTGAACTCATATTTTTTCCTTAGTGAGGTGTTTTTTATCCGCGTAATCTGCGGATGTAAAAGTTGTTATGTTCTAATCTGCCCGTTACCCAGCACAATATATTTTTGCGAGGTCAGTCCTTCCAATCCGACCGGGCCACGCGCGTGAATTTTGTCAGTGGAAATGCCTATCTCCGCACCTAAACCATATTCAAAGCCATCGGCAAAACGTGTCGAAGCGTTCACCATCACGCTGCTGGAATCGACTTCGCGTAAAAAGCGCATCGCTTTGCTGTAGTTTTCCGTGATGATGCTGTCGGTGTGTTGCGAGCTGTAAGTGTTGATGTGCTCTATCGCTTCATCCAAATTGGCGACCACACGAATGCTCAAAATCGGCGCGAGATATTCGGTGCGCCAATCTTCCTCGGTGGCGATTTTCATTGCCGCAATAATTTTTCGTGCAGCCTCATCACCGCGCAGTTCCACGCCTTTATCCAAATAAATTTGGCACAGCTTAGGCAACACTTGCGCGGCAATTTTTTCATGCACCAGCAAAGTTTCCATCGCGTTGCACACGCCGTAGCGATGCGTTTTGGCGTTGTCGGCGATCACGATGGCTTTAGCAATATCGGCTTCAGCGTCGATATACACATGGCAAATACCATCGAGATGTTTGATGACAGGCACTTTTGCCTCGGCACTAATGCGCGCAATCAAACTTTTGCCGCCGCGCGGCACGATGACATCGACATACTCTTGCATGGTGATGAGCTCACCCACCGCCGCGCGGTCAGTGGTGTTGACCACTTGCACCGCCGTTTCAGGCAAGCCCGCCGCGCGCAGCCCCGCATGAACGCAGGCAGCAATGGCTTGATTGGAGTGAATGGCTTCCGAGCCGCCGCGCAAAATCGCCGCGTTGCCCGACTTCAAACACAAGCCTGCGGCATCGGCAGTCACGTCAGGACGCGACTCGTAAATGATGCCGATGACACCCAATGGCACACGCATTTTGCCGACTTGTATGCCCGACGGGCGATAACTCAAATCGCTAATCGCACCGATTAAATCAGGCAACGCCGCAAGTTGTTGCAAGCCCTCGGCAATCTCGTTAATGGTTTTGTCGTTGATGGTTAATCGGTCTAACGATGCGGCATCCAAACCATTGGTTTTTGCGTTGGACAAATCTTTCGCATTCTCAGCAATGAGCTGCGCGCGGCTAGAAAAAATCGCCTCGGCGATAGCGATGAGCGCGCGATTTTTAGTCGCGGTGTCCGCCATCGCCATCAGGCGCGACGCGGCGCGCGCGTTGATACCAACTTGCTGCATGTATTGTTTGATGTCGCTCATGTGGTGCGCTATTTTTGGCAAAGCGCGCATTTTACCTCAAGGACATCTCGAAAAATCCAACTTTCGTCGCGATGCTGCGTTGCTCATAAAAAATACTCCTCACCTATTTTTATAGGCTGCGTCGCATTTTTTATTCACGCCTTGCCTAGCTTAGAAACTTGGGTTTTTCGAGACATCCTCAAGTGCTAGAATGCGCGCCCTCGAAAAAACCTTGCCCTGCAATGTCTGACATCCTGAATAAAATCCTTGCCGTTAAGGCGCAAGAAGTCGCCGCTGCCAAGCTGGCAAACCCGCTTGCGGTGATGCGTTTAGATGCGCTGCAAGCCGCACCTACGCGCGATTTTGTTGCTGCGATACGCGCCAAAATCGCCGCTGGCAAACCTGCCGTGATTGCCGAAATTAAAAAAGCCAGTCCGAGCAAAGGCATCATTCGCGAAAATTTTAATCCCGCCGACATCGCGGCAAGCTATGCCGAGCATGGCGCGGCGTGTTTATCGGTATTAACCGACGAGCAGTTTTTTCAAGGCAGTGCAACGTATTTGCAACAAGCGCGGGCGGCGTGTGAGCTGCCCGTGTTGCGCAAAGATTTTATCGTTGATGAATATCAAATTTATCAAGCGCGCGCGATGGGTGCGGATGCGATTTTGCTGATTGCCGCCGCCTTGCGTTTGGATGAGATGAAAGCTTTGGAAGCGATTGCTCAGCAGCTTGGTATGACGGTGTTGGTAGAGGTGCATAACGCCGCCGAGTTGGATGTCGCTTTGCAACTGAACACCCCACTCATCGGGATTAACAATCGCAACTTGCGTACTTTTGAAGTGAGCTTGCAAACCACGCTAGATTTGTTAGCCCGCATCCCCGCAGACCGCATCGTTGTGACCGAAAGCGGCATTTTCACCGCCGCCGACGTGCAACAAATGCGCGCCCACAAGGTACAAACTTTTTTAGTCGGCGAAGCGTTTATGCGTGCGGACAATCCAGGCGCG